>NZ_JBIARH010000001.1:0-248896 GCF_042889785.1 Streptomyces sp. NPDC002476
ACCCGATCCGACAGCCGCTCACCAGATGACTTCAGCTGACCCGCTCTTGGCATACCAACAACAACGACCAAATTGCCCTTAAGTTACCGGTATTGAGGCTAGTGCCGTGGTCGGGACGGCCGGGTCGGGGCCGTGACACCCGCCCCGGCCGCCCGCGGGGCGGGGTGTCGCTCAGGCCCGGTCCGGCTCCGGACGACTCCAGGGCCAGTCCGCGTCGCGGCCCGCCTCCAGCAGCGACACCATGCGGAACGCCGCGTCGGACAGCCCGCCGAAGACATGCCGGTTCGCGCCGCCCGACGGGGCGTGCCCGGTCCGGTACCCGGCCAGGTTCCAGGTGTAGACGGGCACGGTGGACGGCACGGCCGCCGTGGCGTCCGCCGCGTACGAGAACGACGCCTGCTCGTCGGTCACGATCAGCACCCGGTCGTGCTTCCGGTAGTGGCGGCGCACCGCCTCCGCGGTGTTGGTACCGCCGAGGTCCCCGAAGCGCTCCAGCACCTTCAGCGCGGATTCGGCGCGCCGGAACTTCACCCGCGCACTGCTCGTGCCGAACTGCACCAGGTCCGCCTCCTCGGCCCGCAGCGCCAGCGCCGTGCCGAAGATCGCGGCGGCGTCGGCACGATTGAGCTGCGAACGGTCCGAGTGCGCCGACCACATCGATCCCGAGCGGTCCACCAGGATCAGCGTCCGCCCCGGCAGTCCGGGCACATGGGCCAGGGAGTGGCCGAGCGCCTTCTCCAGCGCGTGTGCCCAGCGCAGCGAGGGCGCGTGCTGGTACGCCGCGAGGTAGCGGAACGGGAACTGCCGGGACGCGGCGACCACCTCCGGGTCGCTGATCCTGGCCGCCACCCGCGCGGCGACCTCGTCCGAGACGCCTGCCTCGTCGAAGTTCCGCAGATTACGGACGAGCGCCATCGCGCCCATGGACGGAATCATCGCTTCCCAGGCCGCGGCGTCCATCGGTCCCTGCAGCCAGCCCGCCAGCGCCTCCCAGGTCATACCCGCGGCGGCCAGCCGGTCCGCGCCGTCCGCTCCGGTGACCACGGCCCGCCGCTCCCCGACCGGGATTTCCCTCAGTGCCTTGTGGGCCGTGAGGGTGCGGTCGGCGGCGGGCAGCACGGCCGTCTCCGGGTGGTGGCGGCGGTCGAGGGCGTACCGGAACAGCTCGCCCTGCCACGGCTTGGCCGGATCGGGCGAGGCGTGCACCAGGTTCAGGACGTCGCCGAAGCGGTAGCCCTTGGACGCGGTGTCGTACTTCAGCAGCGACCTGCCGTCGTAGAGACGGCGCACGGCGTCGGCGATGCCGCGCTTGACCGGCTTGGGCACGGCACGGCCGTAGCGCGAGGTCCAGTACCCGAGGAATTCGCCGGGCTCGTCGGCGCGCAGCAGGACGGAGTCGACGACCCGCCTGTTGGAAGGGCCGTCCTGGGCACCGGCGTCGAGGCGCGCCTTCACGTATTCGGCGGCGCCGACGAGCGAAGCGGTACGCATCTGCCCGTCACGGCGCAGCCAGTGGAGCAGACCGGCGGTCCATTCCGGATCGTCGACGGCGAGTATCCGTACCAGCTCGGCGAAGCGGTCGTCGCGCTGCTCGCCGTCCTCGTAAAAGGTCTGCTGCGAGACGAAGTTGGTGACCGCGAGCAGAAAGAGCTCGGAGCGGCCGTCGCGCAGGAAGCCCCGGCCGCCCTGATGGTTCGGTGCGGTGCGCCCGGTCGACCTCACGGGCGAGGCGGCCCGGCGGCTGTCCGAACGAGACGTGCTGGTACGGGACTTGCTGATGCGGAGGTTGAAGCGTGCCATGTGAATTCCCCCGAATTCGTTGGGAGAAGGCACAGCGAGGGGAGGGCGCCCGAGATCAGGAGCGACGACGGAATTATCCGATGCTCTGCCGAGTTGAGCTACCGGCCGAGGCCGGGCGGGACTCGAACCCGCAACCGTCGGACCCTGGAAGTATCCGTCGTCTTCGCACCGGGCACCCTCCCGGCTCTGTGCCTCCCGAGATCAGAGTCGGCGGCGGCGATTTCGTTTCAGGAAGGAGCCGCAGCCCGCGCACCGGGAGGTGCATGCAGTCATTGCTGATGCAGTTGTGGTGCCCAGAGATCCAGGTCGGCGGAACCGACGATGGCACTGCGCCGGACCGGAATCCGGTGGCGGGAGTCGAACCCCGCGGCCTTCCCCACCATGAAGAAGTAGGTCCTGCCTGCGCACCTGGGCACGAACAGGACTCTAAAGGGGAAGCCGCCTCGGACGCGAAGGATTTACGCACGCGCGTACGAGAGCATGCGCGTACGAGCCCCTGCGCGTACGAGAGCATGCGCGTACGCGTCAAAGGGGCGGCCCGTACGCCGACGGGGAACCGCGCGTGGCCGGATCCGTACGGACCCGGCCACGCGGACGGTTCGTCAGTGGCGGTTCGGCTGCCGCTTCCAGGGGCCGGTGATGGCGAGCATGATGCCCGGGTCCTGGATGTTGGCGTACAGCGTCCGGCCGTCGGGCGAGAACGTCACCCCGGTGAACTCGCTGTACTCCGGCTCCTGTTCGCTGCCGATGTTCAGCTCGTTGCGGGCGATCGGGTACGTGCGTCCGCTCCCCGTCGCCCCGAACAGGTGCTGGAGGCCATCGCCGTCCTCGGCGATGACCAGACCGCCGTACGGCGAGACGGTGATGTTGTCCGGGCCGTCGAAGGCGCCTTCCTTCGACGGATCCGCGTTCACGCCCAGCAGCACCTTCAGCGTCAGCGTGCGGCGCTTCGGCTCGTAGAACCAGACCTGGCCGTCGTGCCGGCCGGGGCTCTCCGCACGGGCGAACGAGGAGACGATGTACGCGCCGCCGTCACCCCACCACATGCCCTCCAGCTTGCGTGCACGGGTGACCTCGCCGTCCGCGAACTGCTTGCGCACCGAAACGGTCTTCGCGTCGCGATCGGGGACATCGACCCAGTCCACCCCGTACACCGTGCCGATCCGCGTGGCCCGGGACAGGTCGTCGACGAACGCCCCGTTGCGGTCGAAGCACTTGAAAGCCTGGAGCACACCGGCGTCGTCGGCGAGCGTGCGCAGCCTGCCGCGGCCGTGCCGGAAGCCGTGCGGCGGCACCCAGCGGTAGAGCAGCCCGTTGGGGCCGGAGGCGTCCTCGGTCAGGTAGGCGTGGCCGCGCCTGGGGTCGATGACGACGGCCTCATGGGCGTACCGGCCGAACGCCTTGACCGGACGCGGGTCGCGGTTGGCGCGCCGGTCGTACGGGTCGACCTCGAAGACGTAGCCGTGGTCCTTGAGCAGACCGTTCCTGCCCGCCTTGTCCTCGGTCTCCTCGCAGGTGAGCCAGGTACCCCACGGGGTGGTGCCGCCCGCGCAGTTGGTGGAGGTGCCGGCGATACCGACCCACTCGGCGGTACGGCCGCCGCGGCGGGTCTCCACGACCGTGCAGCCTCCGGCCGCGACCGGGTCGTAGACCAGACCCTCGGTGAGCGGCACGGGGTGCTCCCAGCCGGCGCGGGTGCCGCTCAGCTCGTGGTTGTTGACGAGCAGGGTGACACCGCGGGGGCCCTCGAAGGCGGCCGTGCCGTCGTGGTTGGACGGGGTGTACTCGCCGGTCTCCAGCCTGGTGACACCGCAGTGGGTGATGACCTCGTAGGAGAAACCGGCGGGCAGCGCCAGGATGCCCTTCGGGTCGGAGACCAGCGGTCCGTAGCCGGGCCCGTCCTGGTGACCGTGCCCGTGTCCATGGCCGTTGCCGTGACCGTGTCCGTCGCCGTGACCGTGCTTCGGGTCCCCGGCGGCCAGGGCGCCGGGAGCGGTGGCCAGCGCGGCGACCGTACCGGTCAGCGCGATGCCGGCACCGGTGAGGGCGGACTGTCTGGTGAATTCCCTGCGCGTGAAGGACATCACGTCACTCCTGGAACGACTGGGCGGGTTGTTGGCGCGCCCACAGTGACGCTCCTGCCCCAACTCCAGTTGAACTGCGGGCGACGCCCCGGGGCATCCTTCCTGTGCAGTTGACCGAATGCGAACGACCGAAAGTGTGCGAACGGCCGAAAGCCCTTGACCGGCTGCCGCGTTCGGGCGAACGAACGGCAGCCGCAACGGCCGGGCGGGTCCGGCCGTCACGGCTGCCGGACCCGCTCGTCACGCCATGTTCACCCCCGAGCGCCGGTCGTCGACGGCTCCTCAGGCTCCCGTCCCTGAGCGGGACTCGAGGCGTTCACGCCTCGCTCGATCGTGCGGCCTGCCTCAGCCGCCCGCGCGCGAGCGCGCCTTGAACGCCGCCTTGCGGGCCTGCTTGGCCTTCTTCTTGTCGCTGTGCAGCTGCCCCATCGCGTCGAGGACGTCCGCCGTCGCAGGGTGCTCCACCCGCCACACCTCGTCGAAGAAGCCGCTGTGCCGGTCCGCCAGGCTCTCGACGAGACCCTGGAGCTCGTCCAGGTCGCCCTCGGCCTCCAGTTGGGCCGCGATGGTGTCGACGGCGAGCCAGAAGATCATCGGCTCCGGCGGCGCGGGCACGTCCGCCGCGCCCAGCTCCACGAGCCAGACCCGGGCGAGGCCGCCCAGCTCGGGATCGTCCAGCACCGCGCGCACCGCGGGCTCCGCCTCCGCACCGACCAGGGAGAGCGCCTGCTGGCAGTGGAGCCGGCGCAGGGGCGCCTCCTGGTCCGTGCCCCGCGCCGCCGCGAGAAGTTCGGCCGCGGCACCGTCCGCGCCGCGGCGGGAGAGCCACAGTTCGGACTCGGCGCGGGCCGCCGCCTCGGGGTAGTGGGCGATGCCGCCGAGGAGCGCGTCGGCCCCCTTGTCCACGAGGTCACCGACCGCCGGGGCGTCCACCCCCGCCTCCAGCATCCGGGCCCGGATGCCGTACAGGCCGAGAGGGGTCAGCTTCACCATGCCGTACCGGGTGACGTCCTCGTCGTCGGCCTGCGGATCGGCGCCCTCGCCCTCCTCGACCAGCAACGCCTCGTCCACCGGCTGGTACTCGACGATCCCGATGGGTTCGAGGACCCGGAACTGATCGTCGAGCCGCATCATCGCCTCGGACACCTCTTCAAGGATGTCGTCGGTGGGTTCGCCCATGTCGTCCGGCACGATCACCGAGGCGGCGAGCGCGGGCAGCGGCACCGGGGGCGTCTGCGCGCCGCCGTCACCGGCGCCGTCGCCGACGGTGAGCAGGTACAGGTTGCCGAGGATCCCGTCGAGGAACTCCGCCTCGGCCTCCGGGTCCCAGTCCAGGGCGTCGAAGTCGACCGAACCGTCCTCGGAGACGAGGTCGGCCAAGTCGTCGAAGACCGGCGCGGTGGCGTCGGCGTAGGCGGCCTCCAGGCCGTCGAGCCAGATCGAGAGGACGTCCTGTGGCGAACCACCGGTGATCAGCGCCAGGCTCTCGCCCGCGGCGGCGGTCCCCTCCGCGTCAGGGCCGGCGTCCTCGTCCGGGTCCTCGACGTCGACGAGCCCCGTGTCGACCGCGAGGCGCCACGCCTCGCTCGCCTCCGCCGCGCCCTCCTCGTCCGCCGCGAGGCCGAGGTGCTCGGCCGCCGCGGGCAGCTGTGCCTCGACCAGCTCGCCACCTGCACCGACCCTGGTCTCCGGGCCCGCCCAGCGCGCGAGCCGGACGGCGCGGGCCAGCAGCGGTGCGGCGAGCGCGTCCCGCGCCAGCTCGGCTTCGGTGTGCAGCCGTACGGGCGGCAGGGTGGGGCGCTCTGCGGACATCTGGTGACTCTCCTCGGGCGTACGGGGCGTACCGGGTCAGGCGGCCCAGCGTAGACGCATTTCGTCCCATGCCGCCCGGCTCGGGCGAAGGACGACGGCGGGACTCCCGGGGCCCTTGACAACCACCCGGCGCACACACGAGATTGACGCGCGTAGATCCGTGTGGAGGTCATCGGCTCCTCTCGCCGGCCGTCGGCCCCTCGCGCGGACCACCGACCGTACGGGCTCCGGGCCCGGGCGCGCTCCCGCACCGGAGGCGGCCCAGGCCCGGGGACAACCCTGTCCGGGCGCGCTCCCGGCAACACGCGGAGTCCGCCCGTCCGCGCCGTTCCTCCCGAGCCCCCGACCTCCCTCGACACCGCCGACATCTCCCACAACCCCCGACCTCCGCCGACCTCCCTCGACGACCCTCGACATCCCGGAGCCCGTGATGCCCGCCGCATCGTCCAGAACGACCGCCGTCTCCGCCGTAGTCACCGCCGCACTCGCGGCGGGCCTGCTCACCGGCGCTGCCACCACCTCCGCATCCGCCGCCTCTCCGTCCCCCTCCGGCTCCGGCCTCTCCGGCTCCTCCGCCGACAGCCCGGTCAGGATCCACGACATCCAGGGCTCCACCCGCATATCCCCGCTCGTCGGCCGACAGGTGAGCGGTGTCACCGGCATCGTCACGGGGGTGCGGACCTACGGTTCGAAGGGCTTCTGGTTCCAGGACCCGGGTCCGGACGCCGACCCCGCCACCAGCGAGGGGATCTTCGTCTTCACCTCGTCCGCGCCGACGGTCGCGGTCGGCGACGCCGTCACGGTCTCCGGCACCGTCACCGAGTACGTCCCGGGCGGTGTCGCCTCGGGCAACCAGTCGCTCACCCAGATCGGCAAGCCCACCGTCGAGGTGGTGTCCTCCGGCAACCCGCTGCCCGCGCCGGTGACGATCTCCGCACGCTCGGTCCCCTCCCGGTACGCGCCGGCCGGAGACCCGGCGGCGGGCGGTTCCGTCAACGCGCTCCCCCTCGCTCCCTCGCGCTACGCCCTGGACCACTACGAGTCGCTGGAGGGCATGAACGTCCGGATCGGTTCCGCGCGGGTGGTCGGCGCCACCGACCCGCACTCCGAGCTGTGGGTGACGGTGAAGCCGCACGAGCACGCCAACCGGAGGGGCGGCACGGTCTACGGCTCGTACGACGCGCAGAACACCGGCCGGCTCCAGATCCAGTCGCTGGTGCCGCTCGCCGAACGTCCCTTCCCGGCCGCCGACGTCGGTGACGTGCTGTCCGGCACGACCGAGGGGCCGCTCGACTTCAACCAGTACGGCGGCTACACGCTGACCGCCCGCACACTGGGCGAGGTCACCGGCAAGGGCCTGCGCCGGGAGACGACCCGCGCGCAGCACCGCGGCGAACTGGCGGTGGCGACGTACAACGTCGAGAACCTCGACCCGGCCGATCCGCAGGAGAAGTTCGACGCGCTCGCCGCCGCGGTGGTGAACAACCTCGCCTCGCCCGACATCGTCGCGCTGGAGGAGATCCAGGACGACAACGGCGCCAAGGACGACGGCACGGTCTCCGCCGACCGCACCGTCGCGAGGTTCGCCGCCGCGATCGTGGCCGCGGGCGGCCCTGCGTACCGGTGGCGTTCCGTCGACCCGCAGGACAAGAAGGACGGCGGCGAGCCCGGTGGCAACATCCGCCAGGTGTTCCTCTTCGACCCGGAGCGGGTGTCGTTCACCGACCGCGCGGGCGGCGACGCCACGACGGCGACCGGCGTCGTGCGGGAGCGGGGCCGGGCGGCGCTGACCTACTCCCCCGGCCGGATCGACCCGGCGAACGCGGCATGGGAGAACAGCCGCAAGCCGCTCGTCGGGGAGTTCGTCTTCCGTGGCCGCACGGTCTTCGTCGTCGCCAACCACTTCGCGTCCAAGGGCGGCGACGAGTCCCTCGTCTCCCAGCACCAGCCGCCGACCCGTTCGTCCGAGGTGCAGCGGCACGCACAGGCCGGGGTCGTCAACACCTTCGTCAAGAAGCTGCTGAGCGTCCAGAAGAACGCCGACGTGCTGGTCGTCGGCGACATCAACGACTTCGAGTTCTCCGGTACGACCAAGGCGCTCACGGCCGGTGGCGTGCTGTACCCGGCCGTGAGGTCGCTGCCGCGCGCGGAGCGCTACTCGTACGTCTACCAGGGCAACAGCCAGGTCCTCGACCAGATCCTGACCAGCCCGTCGATCGACGACTTCGAGTACGACAGCGTGCACATCAACGCCGAGTTCGCCGCGCAGAACAGCGACCACGACCCGCAGGTGCTCCGCTTCCGCCCGTAAGCCGTGGCAGGGCGGTACGGCCCCGAGCCGACCGGAGCGGAACGGGACGGCGAACCGGACGGAACGGTCCTGAGCCGACCATGGCGGGCCGGGGTGGTCCCGGGCCCGTCGAGCGGTACATTTCGAGGCTGTGCAGCCCGAGCTGCCGGATGCCCGGCACGGCGGCGTCGATGTCCGCGTTGCGCTCGTCCCGGCCGTGCCGGAAGAAGTCCTGATACGCCTGCTCCCCACTCCACTGGGTGTAATGGAACAAGGTCCTTCCGCCCTCACCGGCATGGACGGTGCACGAAAGCGGTCCCGCCTGCGGCCACTCCCGGCTGTCCCACGCCTCGCGGATCGCCCCGACCGTCCGCCGTTGGCGCTCCGGAGTGCCGCCATCCCGGATGCTCGCCTTGACCGGTCCGACGTCATTGCGGGCAAGATCGGGACGGGATTCGAAACGCACACTCATGACGGGTCCTCCTGACCCGGCGCACCCGCGCGGTACGCCGCCGACGGCCACACTGCTATGTCGAGCACGCTTGAGGTCAACGGCGCTCCCGCCGCCGGAACCGATGGGACGAACGGGGCGAACCAGAAGACCAGGCGGACCAGAGGACAAACCGAGCCGGATGGCGAGCACAACCGGATGGCGAACCGGGCCGGACGACCGAATGAACCGGAAGACGGCCGGAACCGGAAGACGATCGGAGTACCGCATGAACCCGCACCTCAGGGCGATCAGCCGCAAGGAACATCTGGCATTCGTCGCGAGCAGGCCCGCCGTGAGCCATATGCAGGTTCCGTCGTGGGGCGATGTGAAACCCGACTGGCGCGCGGAGAGCATCGGCTGGTTCGAACCGGACAGCACCGGCCGGGAACAGCTCACCGGAGCGGCGCTCGTGCTCCACCGCCCGATCCCCCGGACGAGGCGCACGCTGGCCTATCTGCCGGAGGGCCCCGTCATCGACTGGAACGACCCCGACCCGGGGCGGTGGCTCGGGCCGATGCTGGCGCACCTGAAGTCGGGCGGCGCGTTCGCGGTGCGCATGGGCCCCCCGGTGATCGCCCGGTACTGGGACGCCGGGACCGTCAAGGAGGCCGTCGCGGACCCGGCGGCCCGGCGCCTGCGCGACGTACGGGCGGACGCGGACGATCCGCGGGCCGCCGCGCTCGTCGACCGGCTGCGCGGGATGGGCTGGCAACGGGGCGAGGATGACGGCGAGGACGGCTTCGCCGCCGGGCAGCCCCGTTACGTCTTCCAGGTGCCGCTCGCCGGGCGGTCGCTGGAGGAGGTCCGGACCGGTCTCAACCAGCAGTGGCGGCGCAACATCAAGAAGGCGGAGAAGGCGGGCGTCAAGGTCGACGAGGGCGGCTACGAGGACCTTCCGGTCTTCTACGAGCTGTACCGCGAGACCGCCGAGCGCGACCGCTTCGTCCCCCGCCCGCTCGGCTACTTCCAGCGCATGTGGACCGCGCTGCGCGCCGAGGACCCCGACCGCATGCGGCTCTACCTCGCCCAGCACGAGGGCGAGACACTGGCCGCCGCGACGATGCTGACCGTCGGCAACCACGTCTGGTACTCCTACGGCGCCTCGACCGCCCGCAAGCGCGAGGTCCAGCCCGGCAACGCGATCCAGTGGCGCATGATGAGCGACGCGCACGAGCGGGGCGCGGCGGTGTACGACCTGCGCGGCATCACCGACACCCTGGCCGAGGACAACCATCTGCTGGGCCTGTTGCGTTTCAAGGTCGGCACCGGCGGCCGGGCCGCCGAGTACGTCGGTGAATGGGACTACCCCATCAACAAGCTGCTCCACCGAGCCTTCACGCTCTACATGGCACGACGCTGACCCCGCGCGACGCGACACCGGCAGCGGTGCGGACCGGCCCCCGGGGGGGGGGGGGGGGGGGGGGGGCGGCCGCGGGCGGGGGGGGGCCGGGCGGGGTGTTGGGGGTGTGCCCGCGCCCCCCGGCGGGGGGGGCCCCCCCGCCGGGGGGGGGCGGCCCCCCCCCCCCCCCCCCCGGGGGCCGGTCCGCCAGGCGGACATGTTCAGTTCGTCGAGCAGCCGCACGTCGCTGCCCTCCAGCGGAAAGACGCGCGCCTCCATGCCGGTGGCCGGTGCGATCTCCAGCGTGTCGCCCTCGACGAGGTCACCGCCGGTCGGGACGGAGACCCGGGCGAGCAGCGACCGCACCGTCTGTCCCGGTTTCAGCACGACCTCCTGCGGTCCCCGGTCGGTCCCCATGTACGAGGAGGCCGGGTTCACCGGCACCGGCAGCGGGTCGCCCGCCTCGTCCAGAGCCGAACGACGGCACTTCGAAACACGCCCTAAGGGGTCCCGTAATCCGTGGTGGACCAGCGCGCGGCGTCGGATGCGGTGCATCGCAAGGCGGAGGGGTGTCCGCATACTGGATGTATGCGGATGTTCCGACAACGCGGCGAGGTGCCGCAGCTGTCGTCGCGCGCCCGCCGGGGATTACGGGACAGCCCTTAGTGCCGGGAGCGGCACTAGTTGTGGCTGTGCAGGATGTCGTTGAGACCGTCCCACACCGCGTTGTTCGGACGGGCCTCGACCGTGCCGGTGACCGAGTTGCGGCGGAAGAGGATGTTCGAGGCGCCGGAGAGCTCACGGGCCTTGACGATCTGGCCGTCCGGCATCGTGATGCGGGTGCCCGCCGTGATGTAGAGCCCGGCCTCGACGACGCACTCGTCGCCGAGCGCGATCCCGACCCCGGCCTCGGCGCCGATCAGGCAGCGCTCACCGATGACGATGCGCTCCTTGCCGCCCCCGGAGAGGGTGCCCATCGTGGAGGCGCCGCCGCCGATGTCGGAGCCGTCGCCGACCACGACGCCCGCGGAGATCCGGCCCTCGACCATCGACGTGCCCAGGGTTCCCGCGTTGAAGTTGACGAAGCCCTCGTGCATGACGGTGGTACCGGGGGCCAGGTGCGCACCGAGCCTGACCCGGTCGGCGTCGGCGATCCGAACGCCCTTCGGGGCGACGTAGTCCGTCATCCGGGGGAACTTGTCGACCGAGGTGACCTGGAGGTGCAGACCGTCGGCGCGGGCGTTCAGCCGCACCTTCTCGACGTCGTCCACGGCGACCGGGCCGAGCGAGGTCCAGGCGACGTTGACGAGGAGCCCGAAGAGGCCGTCCAGGTTCTGGCCGTGCGGCCGGACGAGACGGTGCGAAAGGAGGTGCAGACGCAGGTACGCGTCGTGGGCGTCGAGCGGCTTGTCGCCGAGCGAGGCGATGACCGTGCGTACGGCGACGACCTCGACACCGCGCCGGGCGTCCACCCCGATGGCCTTGGCGGCACCCGCACCCAGGAGGTCCACGGCCTGGTCGGGGGTGAGCCGTTCAGTCCCGGCCGGGCCGGGGGCGTCGGCGAGTTCGGGGGCGGGGAACCAGGTGTCGAGAACGGAACCGTCACCTGCGACGGTGGCGAGGCCGGCGGCGACGGCGCCGGTGGTGCGGGGAGAAGTCGTATCGCTCATGCACGAAACCTAACCGGGCATGTGCGATCGGAGCCAACCGGTCTCGCCGGGTGGTCGCGGCAAGCCCCCCGGAAGGCCGCGCCCGCACCCCGCGGGGCTCCCAGGACTCCCGGACCTTCCCCGGCCCACACTGAGTCTCCTTTGGGAACCGACTATGGCATCATGGTACCCCGAGCGCCGATCCGGGCGACGGGCCGGGAGCGGAGACCCGGAGACCCACGGAGAATCCCATGCCCCAGCGCACCAGCCTGGCCGACGCCGACTGCGCGATCGCCCGGGCGCTCGACGTCGTCGGCGACTGGTGGACCCTGCTGATCGTGCGGGACACGGCACGCGGGGTGCACCGTTTCGACGCGCTCCGGTCGGAACTGGGCGTGTCCCGCAAGGTGCTGACCGAGCGGCTGCGGCTGCTGGTCGACGCGGGCGTGCTGTCGCGCGAGCCGTACCAGGACCGGCCGCCCCGGTACGAGTACCGGCTCACCCTTCGCGGACACGCGCTGCTGCCCGTACTGATCGCGCTCCAGGACTGGGGCGACACCTGGGTCATGGGGGAAGGGGACGTGACGGCGACGGCGGCGGAGAACTCGAAGGAGGCGGCCCGGGTGCATGCCCTGGTGGGCACCCGCCTGCCCGAACTGCGCCTGCTGGACCACGACGGCGAGTGGCGCGACCCGGTCGCCGACACTCCGCACACCGTTCTGTACTGCTTTCCCGGCGCCTACGCCCGCCTCGACGCCTGTCCGCCGGGCTGGGCGGACATCCCGGGCGCGAGCGGCTGCACGCTCGAATCCTGCACGTACCGCGACCAGCTGGCCGAGTTCACGGCGGCCGGCGCGACCGTGCACGGCGTGTCCACCCAACGCCCCGACGAGCAGCGGGCGTTCGCGGCGGCGGAGCGGCTGCGCTTCCCGCTGCTCTCGGACGCCGAGCTGGATCTGACCGCGGCCCTGCGACTGCCGACCTTCCGGGCGGCCGGTGTCAGCCGGCTGAAGCGGCTGACGCTGGTGGTCGACCGGGACCGGACGATCCGCGAGGCGCTGTACCCGGTCACGGACATCGAGGCGAGCGTACGGGCGGCGCTGCGGGCCGTACGAGGAGCGGCCCGGCCGGACGAGTAACGACCTGGGGAACAAGAGGGAGTGGATCAGCGAGCGGCGTCATGCGGCTTCGAATCCAGGGCGGAGGAGGGAGGCGGATGGGGCCTCCCCTGCTCGAAAGCAGCTGAGAGCTCGGGGAAGGAGCGTCGGTGACCGACGACAACGCGGGGGGGCGGAGTCGCATGACACCGGGAGCCCGCTCCCTCTTGCCCCCAGGTCGTGAGAAGGTCGCGCGCATGGGCGGGGCGGGCCGGGCCGCCGCCGTGCGCCACACGCCGGGCCGTGAACCGGGCAGTCGACGGGCAGCCGCCGCGATCGGCGCGCACCGAACACCGCACACCACACATCGGCAACACACCATGCGCCGAGGACCGGTCAGCCGACGACGCGCCCCATCATCTCCCGCGTGTACGCCTCGTCGTACTCCCCACCGGTGAGCAGCACCTGCAGGCAGATCCCGTCCATGAGCGCGATCAGCGCACGCGCCGTGGCCGGATCGGCGCGCCGGGACAGCAGCTCGGCCGCGCCGTCGGTCCACTCGGCGGCGACGGGCCGCAGCGCGGGTCTGCGGAGTGCGGCGAGGTACAGCTCGTACTCCAGCTCCGCGCGTCCCCGCCCGGCGCGGAAGTATTCCCCCAGCAGCCGGGCCAGTTCCTCGGCGAGGTCGGCCGCGGGGTCGGCGAGGGCCCGGCTCTCCCGCATGACCTTCGCGAAGTTCTCGTTCGACCGGCGCAGCGCGGCGATCAACAGCTCGTCCAGCGAGGCGAAGTGATACGTCGTCGAGCCCAGCGGCACATCGGCCTCGGCGGCGACGGAACGGTGGCTGAGGCCCGCGATGCCCTTGGCGCCGACCACGCGGATCGCGGCGTCGATGATGCGATCACGCCGCTCGGGGTCGTACCGGCGGGCCATCAGTGGGCCCCGCCCAGGTTCAGCACCACCACTCCGGCGATGACGAGCGCTATGCCCGCGAGCTTGACCGGGCCGCCGGACTCCCCCATGAAGAGGATGCCGATGGCGGCGACCGCGGCGGTGCCGATACCGGCCCAGATCGCATAGGCGGTCCCCACCGAGAGCGTCTTCAACGCCCGGGCGAGCAGCGTGAAGGCGGTGAGGTAGCCCACGACGGTGATCAGTGAGGGCCACAGCCGGGTGAAGCCCTCGCTGTACTTCATCGCCGTCGTGCCGGCGACCTCCGCCACGATCGCCGCGGCAAGCAGTCCGTAACCCATGTGTACGAGTGTACGCATCGCCGCTCTTCGTACGGTACGACGACTTCTCGCCGATGGGGGGCTACGGTGTCCCGGACCGGGGCACGGACGGCGGCAACGGACACGAGACACGACGGAGCAGCAGTGACGCAGGACGCAGGGTGGGGTGGCGGGGCGCCGTACGGCGGAGCGCCCTACGGAGGACCGCCGGGTTGGGGTGGCTGGATGCCGCCGCCGAAGCCCGGGGTGATACCGCTGGCGCCCCTGAAGCTCGCGGACATGCTCGGGGGCGCCTTCGGCACGACGGGCCGTTACTGGAAGCAGCTGCTCGGGGTCGGCGGGGCCGCGTACGGCGGGACGCTGGCCGTCGTGGCGGTGACGGCCCTGATCGCGTACGCGGCGGCCGGTGAGCACCTGCGTCGGCTCCTGGAGCTCAGCGCGGACGAGGATCCGGCGACGGGCGATGTCGTACCGGTGCTGACCGGTCTGGGCGCCGTCTGGCTGGTCGGCGTGGTCACCTTCGTGCTGGCGACGGCCCTGGTCTACGCGGCGGTGCCGGCCGTCCTCCAGGAAGCGGTGCTGGGCAGGCCGACGACCTTCTCCGCCGTCTGGCGCCGGGCCTGGTCCCGCGTACCGTCGGTGGCCGGGACGGTGATCCTCGTGTCCCTGGTCGTGATGATCCCCGTCGTGCTCGCGATGGTGGGCTTCGTCGCCCTCATGGTCAGTGTGATCACCCTGTCGGACAGCGGCGGCGCCGCCGTGCTGTGGTCCGCCCTCGGGCTCCTGGGCGCCCTCGCCACCGCGCCGCCGGCCGTCTGGCTCTGGGTGAAGTTCAGCCTGGCCCCGTCTGCCGTGGTCTTCGAGGGTCTGCGACCGGTGGCGGCCATGCGCCGCTCGGCGCAGTTGGTGCGCGGCGACTGGTGGCGGATCTTCGGAATCGCTCTGCTGGCCTTCGCCATGGCCGCGGTGGCGAGCTACATGATCCAGATGCCGTTCTCGTTCCTCGGCATGTTCTCCGGCGCCATCGGCGGCGCGGCCCTCGACGAGGACCCGAACCCCGCCTCGATCGTCCTCGCCATGAGCGGCTACATGGTGCTCATGCTGCTGGGGCAGCTGGTCGGCCAGTTCATCTCGGCGACGTTCCCCCAGCTGGTGATCGGGCTTCTCTACGTCGACCGGCGCATGCGTACGGAGAATCTGGGCCCGGTCCTGGCCGAGGCGGCGGCCGCCGCGCCGGCCCCGTACGGCCCGCACGGCCCGTAGCGGTGCTCGCGGGGCCCGGGGTCCGGCGCCCGGCACTTCCGACCGGCCTCCGGCCCGGCCCTGGTCGCCAGGGACCGGGCCGGTGCCCGTCGTGCCGTCAGTCGCCGACGGTGAACCGGACGGCGCGCGACTTCTTCCATTCGGCGTGGTCGAGGTCCTTCGCCTCCGTGCCGTCCCCGTACAGATCGGCCGACCCCGAGTCCGTGATCAGCTGGACGCGGGCGCCAGGCACCGTCAGGTCCGGGACGTCGACGACGGCCTCCCAGCCGCCCGGGTCGCCGGTGGGCAGGTCCAGCCGCTTGACCGGGGCGTGGGCGGCGACCCCGTCCCAGCTGTAGAGGGCGTACGCGTCGGAGTTGTCGTCGGCCGCCCAGGAACCGGCCACGATCAGGTACTGGTCGGCGGCGTTCTTCCGGATGTCACGGATGCTGAGCCCACCGAGGTCCAGCTCGATCGGCGTGCCGACGACCGCCTTCGCCCCGCCGCCGACCACCCTGTCGAAGTTGGTGACGGGCACGATCAGCGCCTTGCCGCCCGCCTTCGGCGGCACGAGCGGAGCCCGGAAGCCCAGGTACGCGGTGGTCGTGGAGCCGGGCGCGAACTCCAGGCCCTCGATGTTGAACCCGTCGATCTGCTTGGGTACCTCGCCGTCCGCCGTCCCCGCCGCGAATCCGAACCGGTCGCCGTGCGCCTCGTCCCAGGCGACGAGGTCGTCCCGGAGCCTCTTGTACGAGCCGCCCACCGTCAGCCGGGTGCCGGCCCCCGTCCCGGTCACCTTCGTGGTGAACACCGTGTTGCGGTCGGCCTTGTACTCGCCGCTCTTGTTGTTGCCGAGCGAACCGGTCCAGTAGATGGTGTTCCCGACCCGGGCCGCGGCCTCGATGTCGATCTCCTTCGACACCCCGAGCTCCGGGCCGACGTCCCAGCTCCTGACCGGCGCGCCGGAGGCGGAACGGTCGTACAGGCGCAGCGTGTTGGACTCGTCGTCGGCGACGACCGCGTAGCCGCCGCCGACGTCCACGGCGGCCGAGGCGTCCGACGAACCGGTGAGGTAGCGCGTGTCGGCGGCGTCCCGCACGGCGGCCGACGCCGCGTAGTGCAGCTTCTTGGTGGCGGTCTTGCCGCCGAGTCCGGTGACCTTGATCGTGAGGTCGGTGAAGCCGCGCCCGCGGGCGGCGACGGACAGCATCCGGGTGGTGCCCGTCCCGGTCACGGTCACATCGCCGGCCGCGGCGACGGACGGCTTGGAGCTGGCGGACGCCGCCACCGTGAGCGCCCCGGCGTCGGCCCCGCTCTGCGCGACGGTGACGGTGACCACGGGGTCGCCGGTCGCGCCGACGGCGCCGGAGAGGTAGGAGACCGGGAGCCCGATGGTCGGCGTCCCGTAACTCGCGGCGTGCGCGGGGGCGTTCGTCCCGAGGGCGGTCAGCGCGAGAACGGCGCCCGCGGCGGCGGCCGTCCGACGGTTCCATAACGAAGACGTGTGCAGCACGGCATGCCTCTCGTCGGCGTGGAAGGTGCGGAAAGGCTCCGATACCCGCGACAACACCGGGCACACACCGAGCAGACTTCGGGCGTACGCTCCGTGTCCGGTTCGGCGCGCCGGTACCGGCCGTCGGCACCGGGCGCCACGGCAGCGCTGTTGCGAGCACATCGCACCTGGTCACAGGGCGTACGAGGGCTGTAGCCGCAATCGGATCCGTGTGCCACCGTGAACCGTATGGAGGGGAATGGGCACACTCACGCACACGACCGCCACGAGCACGGACAGCGCCCCGGCCACGGCCACGACGGCCGACACGGCCACGCGAAGAGCCATAGGCACGGCCACGGCCACCCGCCCGGCGAGGCCGGACACCGGCCCGGTCACGGCGTCTCCCGCGCCGCGCGTCCGCGGCACCGGCTCGCGCACCTCGTCACGCCGCACGGCCACGAAGCGGCCGACAAGGTCGACACGGCGATGGAGGCCTCCCGCGCGGGCATGCGCACGCTATGGATCTCGCTGGTCGTCCTCGGTGCCACGACCGTCGTCCAGGCCGCCGTCGTCGCTCTGTCGGGGTCGGTGGCCCTGCTGGGCGACAGCGTCCACAACGCCGCCGACGCGCTGACCGCCGTCCCGCTGGGGATCGCCTTCCTCCTCGGCCGACGGGCGGCGAACCACCGCTACACCTACGGCTACGGCCGGGCGGAGGACCTGGCCGGCGTCCTGATCGTCGCGACCATCGCCGCCTCCGCCGTCCTGGCCGCCGGCGCGGCGGTGGACCGGCTGCTCCACCCCCGCGACATCACCCACCTGTGGGCCGTCTCCGCCGCCGCGCTCATCGGTTTCATCGGCAACGAATGGGTGGCTCGCTACCGCATCCGCACCGGGCGCCGCATCGGCTCCGCCGCGTTGGTCGCCGACGGCCTGCACGCCCGGACCGACGGATTCACCTCGCTGGCCGTCCTGCTGGGCACCGGCGGCGCGGCACTCGGCCTGCCCGCCGCCGATCCCGCGATCGGCCTGCTCATCGCCGTGGCCATCCTGATGGTCCTCAAGGACGCCGCCCGCGAGGTCTGCCGGCGTCTGATGGACTCCGTCGACCCCGGCCTCGTCACCGCCGCCCACTCCGCCCTGCGCAGCGTCGACGGCGTACTGGACACGGGGCGCGTACGGATGCGGTGGATCGGCCATGAGCTGCGCGCCGAGACCGAGGTCGTCGTCGATCCGCGGCTGACCGTCGTCGAGGCCCACCGCATCGCCGTCGCCGCCGAGCACGCCCTCATCCACGCCGTGCCCCGGCTGACCGCCGCGACCGTGCACGTGGACCACGCCCCTGTCGCGGGAGACCCGCACGCCGCCCTCGCCCACCACGGCGAACGGCCCCCGGTATGAACCGGAGGCCGTTCGTCGGTCGGCACGGATGTCACGCGCCCCGCGGTGCCACATCGTGCGATGCGCCGCGGTACCGAACGCCGTGACGCGTACGGGATGACGTGTACGGGGTTCCGCGCGCGACGCGGTGGGATCAGACGTTGAAGCCCAGCGCGCGCAGCTGTTCCCGCCCGTCGTCCGTGATCTTGTCCGGACCCCACGGCGGCATCCAGACCCAGTTGATCCGCAGCTCGTTGACGATGCCGTCGGTCGCCGACTTCGCCTGGTCCTCGATGACATCGGTCAGCGGACAGGCCGCGGACGTCAGGGTCATGTCGAGGGTGGCGATGTTGGCGTCGTCGATGTGGATGCCGTAGATCAGCCCCAGGTTGACGACATCGATGCCCAGCTCGGGGTCGACGACGTCGTACAGGGCCTCGCGGACCTCCTCCTCGGAGGCCGGCTTGGTCACCGGGGTCTCCTCGGAGGTCACCGGGGTCTCCTCGGAAGTCACCGTGTTCTCGCTCATGCCGTCTTCCCTTCGGACAGCGCCTTCGCCGTCGCGTCCTTCCACGCCATCCAGCTCAGCAGCGCGCACTTCACCCGGGCGGGGTACTTGGAGACACCGGCGAACGCGACGGCGTCCTCCAGCACCTCCTCCATCGCGTCGTCCGGCTCCAGCTGGCCCTTCGACTGCATCAGCTCCAGGAAGGCCTCCTGGATCTTCTGCGCCTCGCCCAGCTCCTTGCCGACCAGGAGGTCGTTCAGCACGGACGCACTGGCCTGGCTGATGGAGCAGCCCTGACCCTCGTACGACACGTCGGCGATGGTCTCGCCGTCGTACTTCACCCGGAGAGTGATCTCGTCGCCGCACGTCGGGTTGACGTGGTGCACCTCGGCGTCGCCGTCCCGCAGGCCGCGCCCGTGGGGGTGCTTGTAGTGGTCCAGGATCACTTCCTGGTACATGGAATCAAGCTTCACCAGTCAAACCCCAGCCGCTCGTCCCTCATCCGAAAAAGTTCCGCACGTGCTCCAGGCCGGCCACCAGGGCATCGACCTCGGCGGGCGTGGAGTACAGATAGAAAGACGCTCGCGTCGTCGCGGGAATTCCGTACCGCAGACAGACCGGCCGTGCGCAGTGGTGTCCGACCCTGACCGCGATGCCCTGCTCGTCGAGCACCTGGCCCACGTCGTGCGGGTGGATGTCGCCGAGCGTGAAGGAGATCGTGGCGCCGCGGTCCTCGGCCGTCGCCGGGCCGATGATCCGCAGGTCGGGGACCTCCAGCAGCCGCTTCACCGCGTACTCGGTGATCGCCTGCTCGTGGCGGTGGATCTTCTCCATGCCGATCGACGAGAGGTAGTCCACGGCCGCGCCGAGGCCGACGGCCTGCGCGATCGGGGGCGTACCGGCCTCGAACTTGTGCGGCGCGGGGGCGTACGTCGACGAGTGCATCGAGACGGTCTCGATCATCTCGCCGCCGCCGAGGAACGGCGGCAGGTCCTCCAGGAGCTCCTGCCGTCCCCAGAGCACGCCGATGCCGGTCGGGCCGACCATCTTGTGGCCGGTGAAGGCCACGAAATCGGCCTGGAGCGCCTGCACGTCGAGCACCATGTGCGGGGCCGCCTGCGAGGCGTCGATGCAGACCAGCGCGCCGACCTGCTGGGCGCGGCGGACGATCTTCTCGACCGGGTTGATCGTGCCCAGGATGTTCGAGACCAGCGTGAAGGTGACGATCTTCGTCTTCTCGGTGATGATCTCGTCGATGTTCGACAGGTCGAGGCGGCCCTCGTCGGTGATGCCGAACCACTTCAGCTTCGCGCCGGTGCGCTGCGAGAGCAGCTGCCAGGGCACGATGTTGGAGTGGTGCTCCATCTCCGTGGTGACGATCTCCGTGTCACGGTCCACCCGGTAGGGCTCGTCCGCCCAGCCGAGCATGTTGGCCACGAGGTTCAGCGACTCGGAGGCGTTCTTGGTGAAGATCACCTCGTCGCGGCTGGGCGCGTTGATGAACGCGGCGACCTTGTCACGGGCGCCCTCGTACAGCGCCGTGGCCTCTTCCGCGATCGTGTACACACCGCGGTGCACGTTGGCGTTGTGGCGCTCGTAGTACTCGTTGAGTGCGTCGAGGACCTGGCGCGGCTTCTGCGAGGTCGCCGCGCTGTCCAGGTAGACGACCTTCTTCCCGTCGTGGACCGTGCGATCCAGCAGGGGGAAGTCCTTGCGGATCGCCTCGGTGTCGAGGAGGCCCGGCAGCTGTGTCACGCGGAAGCGCCACCCTTCACGTATGCCTCGTAGCCCTCGTTCTCCAGCTTGTCGGCGAGCTCGGCACCGCCGGACTCGGCGATGCGGCCGTTGGCGAAGACGTGCACGAAGTCGGGCTTGATGTAGCGGAGGATCCGCGTGTAGTGCGTGATCAGCAGCGTGCCGACCTCGCCGGTCCCGCGGACCCGGTTGACGCCCTCGGAGACGATCCGCAGGGCGTCGACGTCGAGACCGGAGTCGGTCTCGTCGAGGATCGCGACCTTCGGCTTGAGGAGCTCCAGCTGGAGGATCTCGTGGCGCTTCTTCTCACCGCCGGAGAAGCCCTCGTTGACGTTGCGCTCGGCGAAGGCCGGGTCGATCTGGAGCCGTTCCATGGCCTCCTTGACCTCCTTCACCCAGGTGCGCAGCTTGGGCGCCTCGCCGCGGACGGCGGTGGCGGAGGTGCGCAGGAAGTTGGAGACCGAGACGCCGGGGACCTCGACGGGGTACTGCATCGCGAGGAACACGCCCGCGCGGGCGCGCTCGTCGACGGTCATCTCCAGGACGTCCTCGCCGTCCAGGGTCACCGAACCGCTGGTGACCGTGTACTTGGGGTGACCCGCGAGCGAGTACGCGAGGGTGGACTTGCCGGACCCGTTGGGGCCCATGATGGCGTGGGTCTCGCCCTGCTTCACGATCAGGTCGACGCCCTTGAGGATCTCCTTCGTGGCGTTGTCGGCCTCGACGGTGACGTGCAGGTCGCGGATTTCAAGCGTTGCCATGGGTGACTCAGGACTCCTGGGTGACGGAGACGAGCACATCGTCCCCTTCGATCTTGACGGGGTATACGGGGACGGGGCGCGTCGCGGGAAGGCCGGACGGCTTGCCGGTGCGGAGGTCGAAGCTGGAGCCGTGCAGCCAGCACTCGATCATGCAGTCCTCCACCTCTCCCTCGGACAGCGAGACGTTCGCGTGCGAGCAGATGTCGTTGATCGCGAACACCTCGCCCTCGGTACGGACGACGGACACCGGGACGCCGTCGAGCTCCACACGCTTCGGTGTGTCCTCTTCCAGCTCACTGAGCGTGCAGACTTTGACGAAGGCCATCAGACGGACGCCTTCAGCTCGGTCTCGATCTTGTCGAGCAGCCGCGCCTCGACGTCCGGCAGGCCGATCTGCTGGACGAGCTCGGCGAAGAAGCCGCGTACGACGAGCCGACGGGCCTCCTCGGCCGGGATGCCGCGCGCCATCAGGTAGAAGAGCTGCTCGTCGTCGAAGCGGCCGGTCGCGGAGGCGTGGCCGGCGCCGACGATCTCGCCGGTCTCGATCTCCAGGTTCGGCACGGAGTCGACGCGCGCGCCGTCCGTGAGGACGAGGTTGCGGTTCATCTCGTAGGTGTCGGTGCCCTCGGCGGCGGCCCGGATCAGCACGTCGCCGATCCACACCGCGTGCGCGTCGTCGCCCTGGAGCGCGCCCTTGTAGGCGGCGTTGGACTTGCAGTGCGGGGTGTTGTGGTCGACCAGGAGGCGGTGCTCCTGGTGCTGGCCCTTGTCGGTGAAGTACAGGCCGAACAGCTCGGCCTCGCCGCCGGTGCCGGCGTAGCTGACGCGCGGGTGGAGGCGGACGAGGTCGCCGCCGAAGGTGACGACGATCGACTTGAACGAGGCGTCCCGGCCCACCAGGGCGTTGTGCTGGCCGACATGGACCGCGTTCTCGTCCCAGTCCTGCACGGAGACGACGGTGAGCTTCGCGCCGTCGCCGAGGACGTAGTCCACGTTGGCGGCGAGCACCGCGTCACCGGTGTGGTCGATGACGACGACGGCCTCGGCGAAGGCACCCAGCTCCACGACCTGGTGGCCGAAGGCCACCCCGCCCTCGCCGTGCACCGCGATGCGGATCGGCTCGGTGAGCACGGCCTCCTTGGGGACCGTGACCACGGACGCCTGCTCGAAGGAGGAGTACGCCTGGGCGGCGACGCGGTCCACCGGGGTACCGGCCCGGCCGAGCCGGGAGTCGTCGCGGCCGACGGTCTCGACCGTGACGCCCTCGGGGGCCTCGACGGCGACCTTGACGCCGTCGCCGGTGGCCACCGCCGTGCCGTCGTGCAGTCCGCGCAGCCGGTCCAGCGGCGTGAACCGCCACTCCTCCTCGCGGCCGTGCGGGACCGGGAAGTCCGCGACGTCGAAGGACGGCGGCGCGCTCATGCGCGTGGCGACGGTCGATTCGGCGGCCACCGCGATGGAACCGGTGGTGGTGGATCCCGCCGGGATGTTCTGAGCCTCAGCCATGGCTGTCGTAGTGCTCGCTTTCTCAGTGAAGTGTCCGGGGATTCGGTCGTCGGCCGGGTCAGCCGACCGAACCCTCCATCTGCAGCTCGATCAGCCGGTTGAGTTCGAGCGCGTACTCCATCGGCAGTTCCTTGGCGATCGGCTCGACGAAACCGCGCACGATCATCGCCATCGCCTCGAACTCCGTCATACCGCGGCTCATCAGGTAGAACAGCTGGTCCTCGGAGACCTTGGAGACGGTCGCCTCGTGCCCCATGGACACGTCGTCCTCACGGACGTCGACGTACGGGTAGGTGTCGGAGCGCGAGATCGTGTCGACCAGCAGCGCGTCGCAGAGCACGTTCGACTTCGCGCCCGGAGCGCCCTCGCCGATCTCGATCAGACCGCGGTAGGAGGTGCGGCCGCCGCCCCGCGCCACCGACTTGGAGACGATGTTGGAGGAGGTGTTCGGCGCCATGTGGACCATCTTGGCGCCGGCGTCCTGGTGCTGGCCCTCGCCCGCGAAGGCGATGGACAGGGTCTCGCCCTTGGCGTGCTCGCCCATCAGGTAGACGGCCGGGTACTTCATGGTGACCTTGGAGCCGATGTTGCCGTCGACCCACTCCATGGTCGCGCCCTCGTAGGCCACGGCCCGCTTGGTGACCAGGTTGTAGACGTTGTTCGACCAGTTCTGGATCGTCGTGTAGCGGCAGCGGCCGCCCTTCTTCACGATGATCTCGACGACCGCGGAGTGCAGCGAGTCGGAGGAGTAGATCGGGGCGGTGCAGCCCTCGACGTAGTGGACGTACGCGTCCTCGTCGACGATGATCAGCGTCCGCTCGAACTGGCCCATGTTCTCCGTGTTGATACGGAAGTACGCCTGGAGCGGGATGTCGACGTGGACGCCCTTGGGCACGTAGATGAACGAGCCGCCGGACCACACGGCCGTGTTCAGCGAGGCGAACTTGTTGTCGCCGACCGGGATGACGGTGCCGAAGTACTCCTTGAAGAGCTCCGGGTGCTCCTTCAGCGCCGTGTCGGTGTCGAGGAAGATGACGCCCTGCGACTCCAGGTCCTCACGGATCTGGTGGTAGACGACCTCCGACTCGTACTGCGCGGCGACACCGGCGACCAGGCGCTGCTTCTCCGCCTCCGGGATGCCGAGCTTGTCGTAGGTGTTCTTGATGTCCTCGGGCAGGTCCTCCCAGGACTCCGCCTGCTTCTCCGTGGACCGCACGAAGTACTTGATGTTGTCGAAGTCGATGCCCGACAGATCGGAGCCCCAGGTGGGCATGGGCTTCTTGTCGAAGAGCCTGAGGCCCTTGAGGCGCAGCTTCAGCATCCACTCGGGCTCGTTCTTCTTCGCCGAGATGTCGCGGACGACATCCTCGGAGAGCCCGCGCTTGGCCGCGGCGCCTGCCGCGTCGGAGTCGGCCCAGCCGAATTCGTACGTGCCCAGCCCCTCGAGTTCGGGGTGGGCGGTCTCCGTGGGGAGCGTCATGCGGGGTTCCTCCCGGCCTTGCTTGCAGATGCTGAATGAGTGGTCTTCGGTGCTGCGCGGCGACCGCTGCGCGGGATGTACGTCGTGCACACCTCGTCGCCGTGGGCGATGGTGGCCAGACGCTGCACATGCGTACCGAGAAGGCTGGAGAAGAATTCCGTCTCCGCCTCGCACAGCTGCGGATACTGCTCGGCGACATGAGCGACCGGGCAGTGGTGCTGGCACAACTGCTCGCCCTGCTGCGGGCCGGGCGCGCTACGCGCCGTAGCAGCGTACCCGTCGGCGGACAATGCCTTGGCCAACGCCGCGGTGCGCGCATCGGGATCCGCGGCCTCGATCGCCGCCCGGTACGCCTCGGTCTGGGCCGCGATCCTGGCCCGGGCGAAGGCGGCGACCGCGGCCTCGCCCGAGGTCTCGGCGATCCACCCCAGGGCGTCCGCCGCGAGCTTGTCGTAGGACTGGTCGAAGGCGTCCCGTCCGCAGTCGGTCAGGGCGAACGCCTTGGCCGGGCGGCCACGCGTCCGTGCGCCGTAGACCCGCTGCTCACGGGCCTCGACGACGCCGTCCGACGCGAGGGTGTCGAGATGGCGGCGGACCGCGGCCTGGGTGAGACCGAGGCGCTCGGCCAGCTCGGCGACGGTGGACGGGCCGTGGTCCAGGATGGAGCGCGCGACCCTGTTGCGCGTCGAACGCTCGCCGGTCGCGAGTTCCTCCTGGGGTGTCTCCCGCTTGGTCTCGCCGTTTTTCACAACGCCATTGTTGCGTAATTAATCCGGCCCTGACAACCACGGTCCGGAACGATCTACGGTGCGCTTCATCACTTAGGGTGACCTAATCCACCCCGGAGACCGGCCCGGCAACCGGGCCGCGAGCCCCTCCCGACGGGGGTCTGGCCAGACGCCCCCGCGCCCGCCGGGGGCGAAGGGGCAGCCCTTAGACTTACCGGCCATGAAGAGCGAGCCGGTCGTCCAGATCCGCGGGCTGGTGAAGCGGTACGGCCGCAGGGCCGCGGTGGACGGCCTCGACCTGAGCGTCCGCGCCGGTACGGTCACCGCCGTCCTCGGCCCCAACGGCGCCGGCAAGACCACCACCATCGAGACCTGCGAGGGCTACCGCCGCCCCGACGCCGGGACGGTGCGGGTCCTCGGCCTCGACCCGGTCGCGGACGCCGCCCGGCTGCGCCCCCGGATCGGCGTGATGCTCCAGTCCGGTGGCATCTACTCCGGGGCGCGCGCGGACGAGATGCTCCGCCACATGGCGAAGCTCCACGCCCACCCCCTGGACGTCGACGCACTGATCGACCGCCTCGGCCTCGGCACCTGCGGCCGCACCACCTACCGCAGGCTCTCCGGCGGTCAGCAGCAGCGCCTCTCCCTGGCGATGGCCGTGGTGGGCCGCCCCGAGCTGGTCTTCCTCGACGAGCCGACGGCCGGGCTCGACCCGCAGGCCCGGCGCTCCACCTGGGATCTCGTGCGCGAGCTGCGCGCCGACGGCGTGTCCGTCGTCCTGACCACGCACTTCATGGACGAGGCCGAGGAACTCGCCGACGACGTCGCCGTCATCGACGCGGGCAAGGTCATCGCCCAGGGCAGCCCCGAGGCACTCTGCCGCGGCGGCGCCGAGAACACCCTGCGCTTCACCGGCCGCCCCGGCCTCGACCTGGGCTCCCTGCTCAAGACGCTGCCCGACGGCGCGGAGGCGGCCGAGCCCACCCCGGGCACGTACCGCATCACGGCCGACGTCGACCCGCAGCTGCTGGCCACCGTCACCTCCTGGTGCGCGCAGCGCGGGGTGATGCCGTCCGGCATCTCCGTCCAGCGGCACACCCTGGAGGACGTCTTCCTCGAACTGACCGGCAAGGAGCTGCGCGCATGAGCGCCGGTACGTACGCCCCGCGGCCGGGCGCCGCCCCACTCTCCCGGATGATCGCCGCGCAGGCGGCGCTGGAGACGCGGATGCTGCTGCGCAACGGCGAGCAGCTGCTGCTGACCGTGATCATCCCGGCGCTGCTGCTGGTGCTGTTCAGCGTGGTCGACGTCGTGGACACCGGCGCGGGGCGGTCCGTGGACTTCCTGACGCCCGGTGTCCTGGCGCTCGCCGTGATGTCCACGGCCTTCACCGGCCAGGCCATCGCCACCGGCTTCGAGCGGCGCTACGGGGTGCTCAAGCGGCTCGGTGCCTCGCCGCTGCCGCGCTGGGCGCTGATGACCGCCAAGACCCTCTCGGTGCTGGTCACCGAGGTGCTGCAGGTGGTGCTCCTGACGGTGATCGCGTTCGCGCTGGGCTGGTCGCCGCACGGCGACCCGTTCGCCGTGGTGCTGCTGCTGGTGCTCGGCACCGCCGCGTTCTCCGGGCTCGGGCTGCTGATGGCCGGGACGCTGAAGGCGGAGGCCACGCTGGCCGCGGCCAACCTTGTCTTCCTGCTGCTGCTGGTCGGCGGCGGGGTGATCGTGCCGCTGGACAAGTTCCCGGACGCGGTGCAGTCGGCGCTCGGGCTGCTGCCCATCGCGGCCCTGTCGGACGGGCTGCGCGATGTCCTCCAGCACGGTGCCGGGATGCCGTGGGGCGAGCTCGGTGTGCTGGCGGTGTGGGCGGTGCTCGGGCTGGGCGCGGCGGCGAAGTTCTTCCGCTGGGAGTGAGCCGGACGGGTGAGGGAACGCCCCGGTCCGGGTGCTCGACGTGAGCCTTCGGCAGCGCTCCGTCGCCGTTTCGCGCTACTCGTCCCCCTCGTGAAAGCTTGCACAAGCCGCCGCCTACGATGGTGCGCGTGCCCAAGCTGACCCGAGCCGAAGTCGCTCAAGCCGCGCGGAACCCGCTTCTCTACATCGCCGAACGGTGGACGCCGACGGAACGCGTCGTCCGCCGCGCCATCCTGTCGGCCGTCGTCATGTCGGTCGTCATCGTCGTCACCGGCGGTGCGGTACGGCTGACCGGTTCCGGCCTCGGCTGCCCCACCTGGCCCAAGTGCACCGAGGACAGTCTCACCGCGACGAGCGAGATGGGCATCCACGGCGTCATCGAGTTCGGCAACCGCATGCTGACGTACGTCCTGTGCGCGGCGGTCGGCTGGGCGATCATCGCCGCCCGCTCGGCGAAGCCCTGGCGGCGCAGCCTCACCCGGCTCGGCTGGGCCCAGTTCTGGGTGGTCATGGGCAACGCGGTGCTCGGTGGCATCGTGGTGCTGGTCGGCCTCAACCCGTACACGGTCGCGGCGCACTTCCTGCTCTCCACGACGCTGATCACGGTCGCGATGGTGATGTGGCAGCGGGCCGGCGAGGGCGACGAGGCGCCCCGCCCGCTGGTGGGCAAGGCGGTGTCCCAGCTGACCTGGCTGCTCGTGGTGGCCGCGGGACTGCTGATCGCGGTCGGTACGGTCGTCACGGGTGCCGGGCGGCACGCGGGCGACTCCAGCGACGTGCACCGCATCCCGGTCGACTGGAAGATGGTCGCGCAGCTGCACGCCGACCTGGCCTGGGTCGTGGTGGCGCTGGCCGTCGCCCTCTGGTTCGTGCTCAAGGCCGTGGACGCGCCGGCCGGCCCGCGGAGCCGGGCCCGCGACCTGTTCCTGGTGCTGCTGGGGCAGGGCGTGATCGGCTACGTCCAGTACTTCACGGACACCCCGGAGATCCTGGTCGGCCTGCACATGTTCGGTTCGTGTCTGGTGTGGATCGCGGTGGTGCGGGTGCTGCTGTCGCTGCGCGAGCGCCCGGTGGCCGTACCCGCGGCGGCCGGCCCCGCCGTCGGGAAGCCGGAGCCGGCCACCGCGGGCTGAACCGGAACGGGCCTCGTGAGCCCTGTCGGATGTCTGTACGCCGATGCCGGGCGGTCCTTGGTCAAGGGCCGCCCGGCATCGGCGTACAGACGTATCGGGGCCGCTCTCAGCCCTTGTCGGACGGGCCGCCCACCTGGATCCCGGCCATCCGCGTCCACTCGTACGGGCCGGTGCGGACCTTCGCCGCGAGCTCCCCGTCGAAGGACTCGTGCATCGTGATCCCGGCCTTCCGGGCGGCGCTCTCGGCGACCGCGTACGAAGGGGCGACCAGATCGCCCCAGCCGCCGTCCTCACCCACGAGAACGATGCGGGCGCCCATCTGCCCGATGTAGGCGAGCTGTCCCTCCGCGCCGCCGTGCGCCTTGGAGAAGGCACCGATCTGCTTGGCGAGCTTCGCCGCCCTGCGCTCCGCGCGGGCCGCCTGCTTGCCGCTCTCCACCTGGGTCTCAGCCGTCTCTGCCATGGTCAGGATGCTACCGATGGGTAGATCGACGTGCGACGGGCGGGGCACGTGGCGTGGGCCACGTGCCCCGCCCGTCGGCGGGACCGCTTCGGTTCGGAGCGGGGCGGGACTACCTCAGGAAGGGGTCGATCGCCACGGCGAGGAAGAGCAGCGAGACGTAGGTGATCGACCAGTGGAACAGCCGCATCTCCTTGAGCTTCGCGCCGGTCACTCCCGCCTTGGCCCGGTTGAGCAGGGCATGCGCCTCCCAGAGCCAGAAGCCGCCGGTCAGCAGCGCCACCGCGGTGTAGAACCAGCCGGTGTAGCCGAGCGGGGTCAGCAACAGGGAGACGACCACCATCGCCCAGCTGTAGAGCACGATCTGGCGGCCCACCACGCGGTTGGACGCGATCACCGGGAGCATCGGGACCCCGGCGCGGGCGTAGTCGTCCTTGACCTTCATCGAGAGCGGCCAGTAGTGCGGCGGCGTCCAGAAGAACATCACGACGAAGAGGATGACCGCGGCCCACGACATCGAGTTCGTCACGGACGACCAGCCGATGAGGACCGGCATGCAGCCCGCGATGCCGCCCCAGACGATGTTCTGCGCGGTACGCCGCTTCAGCACCAGCGTGTAGCCCACGACGTAGAACAGCAGAGCGCCGAGCGCGAGCGCGGCCGACAGCCAGTTGACCAGCAGCCCGAGCCAGACCGTGGAGACCACCGCGAGGACGAAGCCGAAGGCCAGGCACTCGCGCGGGCTCACCATGCCGGTGACCAGCGGACGCTGCGACGTACGGTGCATCACCGCGTCGATGTCGCGGTCGATGTACATGTTCAACGCGTTGGCGCCGCCCGCGGAGAGGTACCCGCCGATGGTGGTCGTGAGCACGAGCCACAGATCGGGTACGCCTCGGGCCGCCAGGAACATCACCGGCACGGTGGTGATCAGCAGCAACTCGATGATCCGAGGCTTGGTCAGCGCCACGAATGCCTTGACACGGGCCCCGAACGGGCGATGGGCCCCCGGGCTGGGAGTCAAGGCGACCCCTGCGGGTCGGGACTCGACGGCCGTCACGCACACCCCTGACAGAGAAATCCAGCAAGCTCCGGGCGTGAGGGCCCGATAAAGACTTGCGCGAACCAGACCACTGTAGACGTTGGGAACATGCCGTCCTTCGCGGGGGTCGGATCGTGTTGGCGTGGCACGGAAGCGGGGAATCGCGCCCGTCACGGCGGTGTCGAGGCGGCGACGGGCACCCCTCGCGGCGACGCGGGAGGCCCACCGGAGCGGCATACTCCGCACGCCCCCGGGCGCGGTGTTACCCGCGCACCCCGGCGGGACACGCCCACCGGATCGACACGCGGACGGACGGTCCGGCGCATGCACCGGTACGGGACAGGCGCCGGCGGCCTCGCCCGCGGGAGCGGCACGCAAGCCCCGGACGCCTCTCGTCGGAGCGGTCACGGAAGCGCGGAACCCGGCTCACGGGAGCGGCACGGAAGGGCCCTCGCCCGCTCACCGGAGCGGCGCAGAAGTGAGCCCCTGCGCTCATACGGGAGGCGGACCCGCCGGGCCGCCCGCACCCTGGAAAGCAGCGGAAAACGCGCGTTCCGACACAGGTAGGCTCGACCATCCCGGTGCGGTCACAGGCACCGGAATCCCCGGTGCGGTCACAGTCACCGGTTGACAACAGTGGAGAGGAGCCCTGACTCAGGGTGAGCACCAAGCCGACCACCACAGATCTCCAGTGGACCGAAGTGGACCAGCGGGCCGTGGACACCGCTCGCGTCCTCGCCGCCGACGCCGTTCAGAAGGTCGGAAACGGCCACCCGGGCACGGCGATGAGCCTGGCTCCCGCCGCGTACACCCTCTTCCAGAAGGTGATGCGGCACGACCCCGCCGACCCGGAGTGGACGGGCCGCGACCGGTTCGTGCTCTCCGCCGGCCACAGCAGCCTGACCCTCTACATCCAGCTCTACCTGGCCGGCTACGGCCTGGAGCTCGACGATCTCAAGTCCTTCCGGACCTGGGGCTCCAAGACCCCGGGCCACCCCGAGTACGGGCACACCGCGGGCGTGGAGACGACCACGGGCCCCCTGGGCCAGGGCGTCGCCAACGCCGTGGGCATGGCGATGGCCTCCCGCTACGAGCGCGGCCTGTTCGACCCGGAGGCGGCCCCCGGCACCTCCCCGTTCGACCACATGGTGTGGGTCGTCGCGGGTGACGGCTGCCTCCAGGAGGGCATCGCCGCCGAGGCGTCCTCGCTGGCGGGGCACCAGAAGCTCGGCAACCTGGTCCTGCTGTGGGACGACAACCACATCTCGATCGAGGGAGACACGGAGACGGCGGTCTCCGAGGACACCCTGAAGCGGTACGAGGCGTACGGCTGGCACGTCCAGCGCGTCGAGCAGCTGCCCAGCGGCGACCTGGACCCGGCGGGTCTGTACCGGGCGCTGCAGGCCGCCAGGGCCGAGACCGGGCGCCCGTCCTTCATCGCTGCCCGCTCGATCATCGCCTGGCCCGCCCCGAACGCCCAGAACACCGAGGCGTCGCACGGCTCGGCGCTGGGCGAGGAGGAGGTCGCCGCCACGAAGAAGGTCCTCGGCTTCGACCCCGAGAAGTCCTTCGAGGTCTCCGACGAGGTCATCGCGCACACCCGCAAGGCGCTGGACCGCGGCCGTGAGGCCCGGGCCGAGTGGGAGAAGTCCCTCGCCGCGTGGCGCACCGCCGCCCCGGAGCGCGCCGCCGAGTTCGACCGGATCTCCGCCGGCGAGCTGCCCGCGGGCTGGGAGGACAGGCTCCCGGTCTTCGAGCCGGGCAAGAGCGTGGCCACCCGCGCCGCCTCCGGCAAGGTGCTCCAGTCGCTCGGCGAGATCGTCCCCGAGCTGTGGGGCGGCTCCGCCGACCTGGCGGGCTCGAACAACACGACGATCGACAAGACGTCGTCGTTCCTCCCCGTGGGCAACCCGCTGCCCGGCGCGGACCCGTACGGCCGCACGATCCACTTCGGCATCCGCGAGCACGCCATGGCCGCGGCCATGAACGGCATCGCGCTGCACGGCAACACCCGTGTCTACGGCGGCACCTTCCTGGTGTTCTCCGACTACATGCGCAACGCCGTACGGCTCTCCGCGCTGATGCACCTGCCGGTGACGTACGTGTGGACGCACGACTCGATCGGTCTCGGCGAGGACGGCCCGACCCACCAGCCGGTGGAGCACCTGGCCTCGCTGCGCGCCATCCCGGGCCTGAACGTCGTCCGCCCGGCCGACGCCAACGAGACCGCCATCGCGTGGCGCGAGATCATGCGCCGCCACACCAAGGTGTTCGGCAAGGGGACCCCGCACGGTCTGGCGCTGACCCGCCAGGGTGTGCCGACGTACGAGGCGAACGAGGACGCGGCCAAGGGCGGTTACGTGCTCCTGGAGGCCGAAGGGCCCGAAGGGCGGTCCACGTCGCCCCGGGTGCTGCTGATCGGCACGGGCTCCGAGGTTCACCTCGCCGTCGAGGCGCGCGAGGAGCTGCAGGCGGCCGGCATCCCGACCCGTGTGGTGTCGATGCCGTCGGTCGAGTGGTTCGAGGAGCAGGATCAGGCGTACAAGGACAGCGTCCTGCCGCCGTCGGTGAAGGCGCGTGTCGCGGTCGAGGCCGGCATCGGCCTGACCTGGCACCGGTACGTCGGGGACGCCGGCCGGATCGTCTCGCTGGAGCACTTCGGTGCCTCGGCCGACGCCAAGGTCCTCTTCCGCGAGTTCGGCTTCACCGGCGAGCACGTCGCCGCCGCCGCGCGGGAATCTCTCGACGCCGCCGCGCGCTGACGCCCTTATAGAGACAAGTAGGAGATGCAACTCTCATGACAGACGCACTCAAGCGCCTCTCCGACGAGGGTGTGGCGATCTGGCTCGACGACCTGTCGCGCAAGCGGATCACGTCGGGCAATCTGGCCGAACTGATCGACGAGCAGCACGTGGTGGGCGTCACCACCAACCCGTCGATCTTCCAGAAGGCGATTTCGAGCGGTGATGGCTACGAGCAGCAGCTGACCGACCTCGCCACCCGCAAGGTCACCGTCGACGAGGCCATCCGCATGATCACGACGGCCGACGTACGGGACGCGGCGGACATCCTGCGCCCCGTCTTCGACGCCACGGACGGCCAGGACGGCCGGGTCTCCATCGAGGTGGACCCGCGTCTGGCCCACCACACCGCCGCCACCGTCGCCGAGGCCAAGCAGCTGGCCTGGCTGGTGGACCGGCCGAACACGCTCATCAAGATCCCGGCGACGAAGGCCGGTCTCCCGGCGATCACCGAGGTCATCGGCAAGGGCATCAGCGTCAACGTCACATTGATCTTCTCGCTGGAGCGCTACCGCGAGGTCATGGACGCCTACCTGGCGGGTCTGGAGAAGGCCAAGGCGGCGGGCCTGGACCTGTCCAGGATCCACTCGGTGGCGTCGTTCTTCGTGTCCCGGGTGGACACCGAGATCGACAAGCGGCTCGACACGATCGGCACCCCCGAGGCCAAGGCGCTCCGGGGCAAGGCGGCGCTCGCCAACGCCCGCCTCGCCTACGAGGCGTACGAGGAGGTGTTCGGCTCGGAGCGCTGGGCCGCCCTGGACAAGGCGCAGGCCAACAAGCAGCGTCCGCTGTGGGCCTCGACCGGCGTCAAGGACCCCGCGTACAAGGACACCCTGTACGTCGACGAACTGGTCGCCCCCGGCACGGTCAACACCATGCCCGAGGCCACCCTGGACGCCACCGCCGACCACGGGCGGATCACCGGCAACACCATCGCCGGCACGTACGAGCAGGCCCGCGCCGAGCTCGACGCCGTGGCGGAGCTCGGCATCTCCTACGACGACGTCGTCCAGCTGCTGGAGGACGAGGGCGTCGAGAAGTTCGAGACGTCCTGGATCGATCTGCTCAACTCGACCGAGGCGGAGCTCAAGCGCCTCGCCCCTTCGGAGGGCTGACCACCTTGTCTGGTGTTCCCGGAGCCAATCCGCTTCGTGACCCCCAGGATCGACGGCTCCCGCGCATCGCGGGGCCGTCGGGCCTGGTGATCTTCGGCGTCACGGGCGATTTGTCCCGCAAGAAGCTGATGCCCGCCGTCTACGACCTGGCCAACCGCGGCCTGCTGCCGCCGGGCTTCTCGCTCGTCGGTTTCGCGCGCCGGGAGTGGCAGGACGAGGACTTCACACAGGAGGTCCACGACGCCGTCAAGCAGCACGCCCGTACCCCGTTCCGCGAGGAGGTCTGGCAGCAGCTCATCCAGGGGATGCGCTTCGTCCAGGGCAACTTCGACGACGACGAGGCGTTCGAGACGCTGAAGGCGACGATCCACGAGCTCGACGAGGCGCAGGGCACGGGCGGCAACTTCGCCTTCTACCTGTCCGTGCCGCCGAAGTTCTTCCCCAAGGTCGTCCAGCAGCTCAAGAAGCACGGGCTGGCCGACCAGAAGGAGGGTTCCTGGCGGCGTGCCGTCATCGAGAAGCCCTTCGGACACGACCTGCAAAGCGCGCAGGAGCTCAACCGGATCGTGCACGACGTCTTCCCGCCCAACGAGGTCTTCAGGATCGACCACTACCTCGGCAAGGAGACGGTCCAGAACATCCTGGCGCTGCGGTTCGCCAACACGATGTTCGAGCCGATCTGGAACAGGTCGTACGTCGACCACGTCCAGATCACGATGGCCGAGGACATCGGCATCGGCGGCCGGGCCGGTTACTACGACGGCATCGGCGCCGCCCGTGACGTCATCCAGAACCACCTGCTCCAGCTGCTGGCGCTGACCGCGATGGAGGAGCCCGGCTCCTTCCACCCCAAGGCCCTGGTCGCCGAGAAGCTCAAGGTGCTCGCGGCCGTGGAGCTGCCGGAAGACCTGGGCAAGCACACGGTGCGCGGCCAGTACGCGCGCGCCTGGCAGGGCGGCGAGGAGGTCCTCGGCTATCTGGAGGAGGACGGCATCGACCCCGGGTCGACGACCGACACCTTCGCCGCGATCAAGCTGACGATCAACAACCGCCGCTGGGCGGGCGTGCCGTTCTACCTCCGCACCGGAAAGCGGCTCGGCCGCCGGGTCACGGAGATCGCGGTCGTCTTCAAGCGCGCCCCGTATCTCCCGTTCGAGTCCGGCGCGACGGAGGAGCTGGGCGGCAACGCCCTGGTCATCCGGGTCCAGCCGGACGAGGGCGTGACCGTCCGGTTCGGCTCCAAGGTGCCCGGCACCTCGATGGAGGTCCGGGACGTCACGATGGACTTCGCATACGGCGAGTCCTTCACCGAGTCGAGCCCGGAGGCGTACGAGCGGCTCATCCTCGACGTGCTGCTCGGCGACGCCAACCTCTTCCCGCGGCACCAGGAGGTCGAGCTCTCCTGGAACATCCTCGACCCGATCGAGGAGTACTGGACCGAGCACGGCAAGCCCGCGCAGTACCCGGCAGGCACGTGGGGTCCGGCCGAGGCGGACGAGATGCTCGCACGAGACGGACGGAGCTGGCGTCGGCCATGAAGATCGACCTCACGGAGACCACCTCCAGCAAGATCAACCAGGCGCTGGTGTCGGCCCGGCGTGCCATCGGCACCCCGGCCATCGGCATGGTGATGACCCTGGTCATCGTCACCGACGAGGAGAACGCGTACGACGCGCTCAAGGCGGCCGGTGACGCCTCGCACGAGCATCCCTCACGGATCATCGCGGTGATCAAGCGGGCCGCCCGCTCGCCGCGCAGCCGCCGCGACGCCCGGCTCGACGCCGAGGTACGGGTCGGCTCCGACGCGGGCACCGGCGAGACGGTCGTGCTGCGCCTCCACGGCGAGCTGGCCAACCACGCCCAGTCGGTCGTCCTGCCGCTGCTGCTGCCGGATGCCCCGGTCGTGGTCTGGTGGCCGCAGGACGCGCCCGCCGAGCCGGCGAAGGACCCGCTGGGCGCGCTCGCGCAGCGCCGGATCACGGATGCCTACTCGGCCGAGCACCCCTGCGACGAGATCACCCTGCGCGCCCGGTCGTACGCCCCCGGCGACACCGACCTGGCCTGGACCCGCGTCACGCCGTGGCGTTCGATGCTGGCCGCCGCGCTGGACCAGCAGCACGCCGATATCGTCTCGGCGACGGTCGAGGGCGAGTCGGAGAACCCGAGCTGCGAGCTGCTCGCCATGTGGCTGGCGGACCGGCTCGGCGTCCCGGTCGAGCGCACCCAGTCCGACGGTCCCGGCCTGACGGCCGTCCGGATGGAGACCGGGAGCGGTGTCATCGTCCTGGACCGGCCGGACGGTTCGATGGCCACGCTCTCGATGGAGGGCCAGCCGGACCGCGCGGTGGCGCTCAAGCGGCGGGACACCGCCGAACTGCTCGCCGAGGAGCTGCGGCGTCTGGACCCGGACAACACCTATGAGGCGACGGTGAAGTTCGGCGTGGACAAGCTCGGCGGACCGGAGCGGCCGAAGGCGGAGGGCTCGAAGCCCGCCGATCCGAAGTCGGCCGATCCGAAGCCGGCCGACCCGGAGCCCGCCGGGTCCGCCCCCGCCCCGGCCGCCGCGAAGAAGGCCGCGGCCAAGTCCCCGGCCAAGAAGGCGGCGTCGAAGTGAGTGCCCCCCAACTCGTCGTGCACCGCGACAAGGAGCTGATGGCACAGGCCGCCGCGGCCCGGCTGATCACGAAGGTGGTGGACGCCCAGGCCGCGCGCGGTCACGCCTCGGTGGTCCTCACCGGCGGGCGCAACGGCAACGGCCTGCTGGCCGCCCTCGCCGCCGCGCCCGCCCGGGACGCGATCGACTGGACGCGGCTCGACCTGTGGTGGGGCGACGAGCGGTTCCTGCCGGAGGGCGACCCGGAGCGCAATGTCACACAGGCCCGTGAGGCGCTGCTGGACACGGTGCCGCTGGACCCGTCGCGGGTGCACGCCATGCCCGCGTCGGACGGCCCCTGGGGCAACGACGCCGATACGGCGGCGGCCGCGTACGCCGCCGAGCTGGCCGCCGCGGCCGGTCCGGAGGACCACGGGCCGGTGCCGACGTTCGACGTGCTGATGCTGGGCGTCGGCCCGGACACGCATGTCGCGTCGCTCTTCCCGGAGCTGCCCGCGGTACGGGAGACCGAGCGCACCGTCGTCGGTGTGCACGGCGCACCCAAGCCGCCGCCCACCCGCGTCTCGCTGACGCTGCCCGCGATCCGGGCCGCGCGCGAGGTGTGGCTGCTCGCCGCGGGCGAGGACAAGGCGGAGGCCGCGGAGATCGCGCTCTCGGGCGCCGGGGAGATCCAGGCCCCGGCGGCCGGTGCGTACGGACGCGCCCGGACGCTGTGGCTGCTGGACGCGGCGGCGGCCTCGCGGCTGCCGCGCGCCCTGTATCCGCCGGCCTCGTCCTGACCGGTTCCCGGCACCGACGCCCGCGGGCCCGGTCCGCTCCTCGGAGCGACCGGGCCCGCGGGCGTTCCGGGAGGCGGCCGGGCCGAGGACGTACCGGAAGCGGGGCCCTCCTCGCGGTCTCAGCCGGTGGGCGGGGTGCGCTCCAGGAAGGGCTCCAGCAGGCCCGGGACGGCCCGGGAGGCGAAGTCCAGGCCCTCGCTCTCGTCGGCGTCGTACGCCGTGTAGGCGCCCGCCCCGGCGGCCGTGGTCGCGGTGATGCCGATCACGCCGGACCGCCGCTGGAAATATGTCTGCCGGACCGTCCAGCCGATGACACCGGCCCGTTCCAGCGCGGCGGTGGAACGCCTGAGCGTGCCGGACCGGACCACCAGGTAGTCGCCGCTGAGCGCGTGGCCCAGGCCCCGGTAGGCGTCCCGGGCCAGGAACAGCCCGAGCGGCAGCCCCACGACCGCGCAGGCGAGCGCCGCCCACAGCAGGACGGGGGTCAGCAGCAGCCCCAGCGCGACCAGGACGAGCACGGGCACGGCGGCGGCCCACAGGGCCCGGCGCAGCCGCCGCCCGCGCGCGGCCGTGGGGTGAGCGGTCAGCGCGGCACCGGTCGGGGAGACGGCCTGGCGCAGGACGTCGGCGGCCACCACGTCGGCCACGGACCGGGGCGCGACGGGCAGCAGGGTGTCGTGGTCGCGTTGCTGCTCCTCGTCGTCCTTGGCGAGTCCGGTGGTGATCGCGTCGACCCGGGCGGCACCGAACAGCCGGACGCCGAGCGGTTCGACGAGATCGACACCGCGCAGCCGGCGTTCCTCGATGGAGACGGAACGTGAGGTCAGCAGCCCGCGCCGGATGCGCAGGGTGCCGCCCGGTTCGCGCTCCAGCCGGTAGTTCCACCACATCTCGATCCACAGACCGAGCGCGCCGACGACACCGGCGGCCAGCACGGCGAGGGCGACGACCCCGATCACGGCCGGCAGCGCGGTGTCCCGGAACCGGTCGCCGACCCAGCCGATGACCTCGCCCTGCGCCCCGAACCAGTCGCTGACCTGCATCACCGCACCGGCCGCCGCGCCGCCGAGCGCCGGGGCGACGAACGACACCGGCGCGTAGCGGATCCAGCGCGGGTCCAGGACGGCGAGCTCGCCCTCGCGATGAGTGCCCGGGGCGCCCGTGTCCGCGCGCTCCAGCAGTTCGCGGCGGAGCCGTTCGCCCTCGGCCCGGGCGACCGGGTCGAGTTCCAGGGTGGAGTCGTTGCCGGAGTGCTCGCCGGTGCCGATGCGGACGGTGACCAGGCCGAGGACCCGTTGCAGCAGATGGGCGGTGAGATCGACGCTGCGGACGCGCTCACGGGCCAGCGAGCGCTTCTTGACCATGAGCAGCCCCGTGTGGAGCTCGACCCGTTCGGCACCGACGCGGTAACGGGTGCGGCGCCACCGCACGTAGTCGCCCGCCGCGGCGCAGCCGACCAGCGCGAGGGCACCGGCCACCACCAGGGCCACCGCCGTCCCGAACCCGAACCGCCCGGAGAGCCCGAGCGTGACGGGCACGGACGCGCCGACCGCGACACCGGCCGTGAGCAACGCGCTGACGAAGACCGTGCGCCGGTCCAGCCGCCGCCAGTCGGTGCCGTCGGCGGTCACCGTCACCGCGCCGGTGGCATCGGTGCCGACGCCGTCGTCGCCCGCTCCGGGCGGCGGAACGGTCGCCTCCGTGCTCATGTGGCGTCCCCGGGGGTGTCCTGGGTGATCCTGGTCAGGCGTTCGGCCAGCTCGGCCGCCGACGCGTGACCCAGCCCCGCGATCCGTACCGCGCCCTTGGACGAGGCGGTGGTCACGGTGACGGTGGCAAGCCGGTAGAGCTGTTCGAGCGGTCCGCGCACGGTGTCCACGGTCTGGATGCGGGACATCGGGGCGATCCGCCACTCCTGCCACAGGACGCCCGTCCTGACGTAGACGGCTTCGTCGGTGACCTCCCAGCGGTGGGTACGGAACCACCAGAGCGGGAAGAGGACGGCGCAGCCGACACCGAGCACGGCGAGAACCGCGGCGGGCAGCAGCAGCCAGAACCTGGCGGGCTCGATGAACACGCCCAGTACGACGAGGACCACCACCGGCAGCGCGGTCAGCAGCAGCCATTGGGCGCGCCACCAGTCGACCGCCCTCGGGTCAAGGGTGTTGTTCGGCGGCCTCAGCCGCACCGTCCGCTCCCCCACGCTCACCGGCTCAACGCCCCCTGCGGGCGCGGTACGCCCCGACGAGGGCCGCGGTGGAACTGTCCAGCCCCTCGCCGTCGTTGCCGTCGGTCAGCACCGGCTCGATCCGCTTGGCGAGTACCTTGCCGAGTTCGACGCCCCACTGGTCGAAGGAGTCGATGTTCCAGACGGCTCCCTGGACGAAGACCTTGTGCTCGTAGAGCGCGATGAGCTGGCCGAGGACGAACGGGGTCAGCCGGTCGGCGAGGATCGTCGTCGTCGGGTGGTTGCCCTTGAAGGTCTTGTGCGGCACGAGTTCCTCGGCGACGCCCTCGGCACGCACCTCGTCCGGCGTCTTACCGAAGGCCAGTGCCTGGGTCTGCGCGAAGAAGTTGGCCATCAGCAGATCGTGCTGGGCGACCAGCCCGGGCAGCAGGTCCTCGACCGGCTCGGCGAAGCCGATGAAATCCGCCGGGATGACCTTGGTGCCCTGGTGGATCAGCTGGTAGTAGGCGTGCTGCCCGTTGGTGCCGGGGGTGCCCCAGACGACCGGTCCGGTCTGCCACTCGACAGGGCGGCCGTCCCGGTCCACGGACTTGCCGTTGGACTCCATGTCCAGCTGCTGCAAGTACGCGGTGAACTTGGACAGATAGTGGCTGTACGGCAGCACGGCATGCGACTGGGCGTCGAAGAAGGCCCCGTACCAGACGCCCAACAGCCCCATCAGCAACGGGGCGTTGGCCTCGGCGGGGGCGGTGCGGAAGTGCTCGTCGACGAGGTGGAAGCCGTCGAGCATCTCGCGGAACCGCCCCGGGCCGATCGCGATCATCAGGGAGAGGCCGATGGCGGAGTCGTACGAGTAGCGACCGCCGACCCAGTCCCAGAACTCGAACATGTTGGCGGTGTCGATGCCGAAGTCCGCGACCTTGCCGGCGTTGGTGGACAGCGCCACGAAGTGCTTGGCGACCGCTTCCTGACCGGCGTTCAGGCCGGTCAGCAGCCAGTTGCGGGCGGAGGTCGCGTTGGTGATGGTCTCGATCGTGGTGAAGGTCTTCGACGCGATGACGAACAGCGTCTCGGCGGGGTCGAGGTCGCGCACCGCCTCGTGGAGGTCGGCGCCGTCCACGTTGGAGACGAAGCGGACGGTGAGCGAGCGGTCGGCGAAGGAGCGCAGCACCTCGTAGGCCATGGCGGGGCCGAGGTCGGAACCGCCGATGCCGACGTTGACGACGTTCCTGATGCGCTTGCCGGTGTGGCCGGTCCACTCACCCGACCGGACGCGGTCGGAGAACGCCGCCATCTTGTCGAGCACCGCGTGCACACCCGGCACCACGTTCTCGCCGTCGGCCTCGATCACCGCGTCGCGCGGGGCGCGCAGCGCCGTGTGCAGGACTGCGCGGTCCTCGGTGGTGTTGATCTTCTCGCCGCGGAACATCGCGTCCCGCAGTTGCGCCACTCCGGTGGCGGCGGCGAGGTCGCGCAGGAGACGCAGCGCCGTGTCGTCGACCAGGTGCTTGGAGTAGTCGATGTACAGGTCGCCGACCTGGAGGGTGTATCGGGCGCCGCGCTCCGGATCGTCCGCGAAGAGCTGCCGCAGATGCGTTTCCCCGAGCTGCTCACGGTGCTTGCCCAGAGCCGCCCATTCGGGGGTCCGGTTGAGACTGGTTCGGTTCGGTGTGTTCATCCCGGTTGTCGGCCCACTTCTTCTCGTGCTTGCAGATGCCCCGCCGAGTCCCCAACCTAATTGATCGAAGGGGCCGGCAAGGCTACGACGAGGTGCGGCACCGGTGGATGCACTCCGGCCGGGCCCCATGGGTACCCGGCCGGTGGTTTTCAGATCTCGCCCCGGAGTTTCGCCAGGGCCTCGGCGAGGATGGCCTCGCCGTCCGCGTCGCTGCGCCGCTCGCGCACGTACGCGAGGTGCGTCTTGTACGGCTCGGTGCGCGGCGGGTCGGGCGGGCAGTCCCGGTCCTGGCCGGCCGGGAAACCACAGCGCGGGCAGTCCCACGTCTCGGGTACCTGCGCGTCACTGGCGAAGCTCGGCTGCGTCTCGTGCCCGTTCGAGCACCAGAAGGAGATGCGGAGACGCGGCGCGGACTCGCCCCGCTCGGCCTCCCCCATCGGCCCCGCCCCGACCCGGCTCCCCCGGATCGCGTTGCCACTTGCCACGGTCGTAACTCCCCTGCGTGATGGTGCTCGAAGATGCCCCAGTCTACGTAAGGCCCAACGCGCGTCCAGTGAAAGGAGTTACACCCTCACCGGGATTTGCTTACGACGCGTCAGTTGTCAAGCTTGATGAGCAGACCGAGCACGACGATGCACGCGAACCAGAGCAGTCCCACGACCACCGTGATCCGGTCGAGGTTGCGCTCCGCGACCGAGGAGCCACCCACGGACGACTGCATGCCGCCGCCGAACATGTCGGAGAGGCCGCCGCCCTTGCCCTTGTGCATCAGCACCAGCAGCATCAGCAGCAGGCTGAAGACGATCAGGGCGATCTCGAACCCCAGAATCACGGCTGGTCCCTACTTTCCGAAAGTCCTCTGGACTGCATGTGCGAGCAACGGGGGCCGGGAGGCTGAGCCCTTCCCGGCCCCCGCAAGGGTACGACGGATCCGCGCTACCGCATACTCACTGGTCGCGGAAGCGGACGATCTTGACGAACTCGTCGGTGTCGAGCGAGGCACCGCCGACCAGTGCGCCGTCCACGTCGGGCTTCTCCATGATCTCGGCGACGTTCCCGGACTTCACGGAGCCGCCGTACTGGATGCGGACCTTGTCGGCCAGCTCCTGGGAGTACAGCTCGGCGAGGCGCCCGCGGATCGCCGAGCAGACCTCCTGCGCGTCGTCGGCGCCGCACACCTTGCCGGTGCCGATCGCCCAGACCGGCTCGTACGCGATCACGATCGACTCGGCCTGCTCGGCGGGCAGGTCCTTCAGCCCGCCGTCGACCTGGGCGAGGGTGTGCGGGACGTGGTTGCCCGCCTCGCGGACGGCCAGCTCCTCACCGACGCAGAGGATCGGGGTCAGGCCGTGCTTGTAGGCGGCCTTCACCTTGGCGTTGCAGATCTCGTCGGTCTCGCCGTGGTACTGGCGGCGCTCGCTGTGCCCGACCGCGACGTAGGTGCACTTCAGCTTGGCGAGCATCGGGCCGGAGATCTCACCGGTGTACGCGCCGGAGTCGTGCGCCGAGATGTCCTGGGCGCCGTACTTGATCCGCAGCTTGTCGCCGTCGACCAGGGTCTGCACGGAGCGCAGGTCGGTGAAGGGCGCCAGGACGGCGACCTCGACGGCGTCGTAGTCCTTGTCGGCCAGGGCGAAGGCGAGCTTCTGGACGTGGGCGATGGCCTCCAGGTGGTTGAGGTTCATCTTCCAGTTGCCCGCCATCAGCGGGGTGCGGGTGGTCATGAAAGTTCAGTCCTCCAGAGCGGCGAGGCCGGGAAGCGTCTTGCCCTCGAGGTATTCGAGGCTGGCGCCACCACCGGTCGAGATGTGTCCGAATGCGTTGTCGTCGAAGCCCAGGGTGCGGACGGCCGCGGCGGAGTCGCCGCCGCCCACCACGGTGAAGCCCGTGGAGTCGGCGAGGGCCTGGGCCACGGCCCTGGTGCCCTCGGCGTAGTCGGGGTGCTCGAAGACGCCCATGGGGCCGTTCCAGAAGACAGTGGCCGCGTCGGCGAGCTTCGAGGCGTACAGCCGGTTGGTCTCGGGACCGTTGTCGAGGCCCATGAAACCGGCCGGGATGGCGTCCGCGGGCACCGTGCGGTGCCCGGTCGGGGCCTTGGCCTTGAGGTCGGGGAACTGCTCGGAGACGACCACGTCGACGGGGAGCACGAACTCCACGCCCTTGTCCTCGGCACGCTTCAGGTACTCCAGTACCACCGGGATCTGCTCCTCCTGGAGGAGGGAGCTGCCGACCTCGTGGCCCTTGGCCTTGAGGAAGGTGTACGCCATGCCGCCGCCGATGAGGATGCGGTCGGCGCGCTCCAGCAGGTGGTCGATCACGCCGAGCTTGTCGGAGACCTTGGAGCCGCCGAGCACGACGGCGTACGGACGCTCGACGTTCTCGGTGAGCTTCTTCAGGACGCCGACCTCGGTGGCGATCAGGTCGCCGGCGGCGTGCGGGAGGCGGGCGGGAAGGTCGAAGACCGAGGCGTGCTTGCGGTGCACCGCGCCGAAGCCGTCGCCCACATACACGTCGGCGAGTTCGGCGAGCCGGTCGGCGAACTCGCCGCGCCCGGCGTCGTCCTTGGACGTCTCGCCGGGGTTGAAGCGGAGGTTCTCCAGGACGGCGACCCGGCCGTCGGCGAGCGCGGCGACCGTGGCGCGCGCGGACTCGGCGACCGTGTCGGTCGCGAAGGCCACGTCGGCCCCGATGATCTCGCCGAGCCGGGCGGCGGCGGGCGCCAGGGAGAACGCCGGGTCGGGAGCGCCCTCGGGGCGCCCCAGGTGCGAGGCGACGACGACCCGCGCACCTGCCGCGGCGAGCTTCTCCACGGTCGGCGCGACGGCGCGGATGCGTCCGTCGTCGGTGATGGTGGTGCCGCTCAGCGGCACGTTGAGGTCGGCGCGGACGAATACGCGCCTGCCGGTGACCCCTTCGGCGAGGAGTTCGTCGATCGTCTTCATTCCTGCTGGACTCCTTGGAGGACGAGAGAACATGCGACGGGGCTCGAACGGCGCGCCGGTGCGCCGTTCGAGCCCCGTACCCACATCGAGGTGCCTGCCGACCGGACGGTCAGAGACGGCTGCCGACGAAGACGGTCAGGTCGACGAGGCGGTTCGAGTAGCCCCACTCATTGTCGTACCAACCGATGATCTTCACCTGCGAGCCCTCCGCCATGGTCAGCAGGGAGTCGAAGGTGCAGGACGCCGGGGTCGAGACGATGTCCGAGGAAACGATCGGGTCCTCGGTGTAGAACAGCTTGCCCTTGAGCGGGCCTTCCTCGGACGCCTTCTGGAAGGCGGCGTTGACCTCGTCACGGGTGACCTCGCGCTCCAGCGTGACCACGAGGTCGGTGACCGAGCCGTCCGGGACGGGAACCCGCATCGCGAGACCGTCGAGCTTGCCCTTGAGCTGAGGGAGCACCAGGGCGGTGGCCTTGGCGGCACCGGTGGTCGTCGGGATGATGTTCTGCGCGGCTGCACGGGCACGACGCAGGTCCGAGTGCGGGAAGTCCAGGATGCGCTGGTCGTTGGTGTACGCGTGGACCGTCGTCATCAGGCCCTTGACGATGCCGAAGTTCTCGTCCAGGACCTTCGCCATCGGCGCGACGCAGTTGGTGGTGCAGGATGCGTTGGAGATGACGTGGTGCTTGGCCGCGTCGTAGGCGTCCTCGTTGACACCCATCACGATCGTGATGTCCTCGTTCTTGGCCGGAGCCGAGATGAGGACCTTCTTGGCACCGCCGGCGAGGTGCTTCTCGGCGTCCGCCTTCTTGGTGAAGATGCCGGTCGATTCGACGACGATGTCGACGCCCAGCTCGCCCCAGGGGATGAGCTCCGGGTTGCGCTCGGAGAGGACCTTGATGGTCCGGTCGCCGACGGTGATGCTGTCGGCGGTGTGACTGACCTCGGCCTCCAGACGACCCAGGATGGTGTCGTACTTCAGAAGGTGAGCCGTGGTCGCAGTGTCACCCAGGTCGTTGACAGCCACGATCTCGATGTCCGCCCCCTGCTCCAGCAGCGCGCGGAAGTAGTTACGACCGATGCGACCGAAGCCGTTGATGCCTACGCGGATCGTCACGAAACCGATCTCCTCGTCAGGTACGCCGATTCCTAGGAATCGGCGAGTTGTATACGGATGTCCCCGACCGCCTCCGACCCTACCTCTCCGAGGGGCGGGGAGTGACATCGAACGGGTCCGGACGAAACCGCGCAGGCCCGTATCCCTCGGTAGGGGTACGGGCCTGCGGAGACATGGCCGCTCATCGGGTGGATGTCACGGAGCGTCAATACACGTACGTGTGTTGCCCGTTCCGCATTCAGCCGGTTTCTCGCCTTTCGGCTCACCTCACCAAGCGATTGTCAGGTCATCCCACGAGACCGTCGGCGAGCTCGTCACTGAGAGTGGACTCGGTGCCCGGGATCCCCAGGTCCTGCGCCCTCTTGTCGGCCATCGCCAGCAGCCGGCGGATCCGGCCCGCGACCGCGTCCTTGGTGAGCGGCGGATCGGCGAGCGCGCCCAGCTCCTCCAGGGACGCCTGCTTGTGCTCCATGCGCAGCCGGCCGGCCGCGGCGAGGTGCTCGGGCACGTCCTCGCCCAGGATCTCCAGCGCGCGCCCGACCCGGGCACCCGCGGCGACCGCGGCCCGCGCGGAGCGGCGCAGGTTGGCGTCGTCGAAGTTGGCGAGCCGGTTGGCGGTGGCGCGGACCTCGCGACGCATCCGCCGCTCCTCCCAGGCCAGCACCGAGTCGTGGGCGCCGAGCCGGGTGAGCAGGGCGCCGATCGCGTCGCCGTCGCGGACGACGACCCGGTCCACCCCCCGCACCTCGCGGGCCTTCGCCGCGATGGAGAGCCTGCGCGCCGCCCCGACGAGGGCGAGCGCGGCCTCCGGACCCGGACATGTCACCTCCAGGGAGGAGGAGCGGCCGGGTTCGGTGAGCGAGCCGTGTGCCAGGAAGGCACCGCGCCAGGCGGCCTCGGCGTCGCAGGTGGCCCCCGAGACCACCTGCGGGGGCAGACCGCGGATGGGACGGCCGCGGCCGTCCACCAGGCCCGTCTGGCGGGCCAGCTGGTCGCCGCCCGCCACCACGCGTACGACGTAGCGGGAGCCGCGCCGCAGCCCGCCGGGAGCCATCACGATCAGCTCCGAGCTGTGCCCGAAGATCTCCAGGATGTCCCGCTTCAGCCGGCGCGCCGCCATCGAGGTGTCCAGCTCCGCCTCGATCACGATCCGGCCGCTCACCAGGTGGAGCCCGCCCGCGAACCGAAGAATCGCCGAGACCTCCGCCTTCCTGCAGCAGGTCCGGGTCACCGGAAGCCGGGAGACTTCGTCCTTCACCGCCGGCGTCATCGCCATGGGCCGATCCTTCCATGCATCCGAAAAATACGGTCGTACGCGGCGGCCAACAGCTCCGGATCATGGATCGGAACGCCGTCGGGTGAGGCCACCGGCGCCAGCTCGACCGCGGCGCCGAGCCGCTTGGCGGCATCGGCGAGGGACTCACGATCGGGCACGGCGGCTTCGTCGGCCAGCACCACGTCCATGGCGAGTTTAGGGGCGTGTCGTCCCAAAACCTCCAAATGACGCTGCGGGGAGAAGCCATCAGTTTCGCCGGGTTGGGGAGCGAGATTGAGCGAGAGGACCTTGCGGGCCCTGGTCTCGACCAGTGCTTCGAGCAGCTCCGGGACGAGCAGGTGCGGGATCACGGAGGAGAACCAGGACCCCGGGCCGAGCACCACCCAGTCGGCGTCCAGGACCGCGGCGACGGCCTCGGGGACGGCCGGCGGGTCGTTCGGGACGACATGGACGGACTGCACCTCGCCCGGGGTCAACGCCACCGTCGCCTGGCCGCGCACCGTGTCCACCTCGTCCGGGCGGGCCGGGTCGTGTCCGCGTACGAGCGCCTGGAGCTCCAGCGGCACGGCGGACATGGGCAGCACCCTGCCGTGCGCCCCGAGGAGCCTGCCGACCAGGTCCAGGGCCTGGACGTGGTCGCCGAGCTGCTCCCACAGGGCGACGATCAGCAGATTGCCGACGGCGTGCTCGTGCAGGTCGCCCTTGGACTGGAAGCGGTGCTGGATGACCCGGGCCCACGTCTGGCCCCAGTCGTCGTCGCCGCACAGGGCGGCCAGCGCCTTGCGCAGATCGCCCGGCGGCAGCACGCCCAGCTCCTCACGGAGCCGGCCGCTGGAGCCGCCGTCGTCGGCGACGGTGACCACCGCCGTGAGGTCGCCGGTGATCCGGCGGAGCGCCGCCAGTGAGGCGGACAGCCCGTGGCCGCCGCCGAGGGCGACGACCTTGGGCTGCGTACCGCGTTTGCGGCCGGACAGCGCGGAGGTGGCTCTGCGCAGTCGGCGCAGGCGCAGATTGCGGCTGGTCACTCGCGCCCCATGTCCCGGTGCACCAGAACGGTCTCGATCCCTTCGGTCGCGAGCCTGGCCGCGAGCTTCTCGGACATGGCGACCGAGCGGTGCTTGCCGCCCGTGCAGCCGACGGCGATCGTCACGTAGCGCTTGCCCTCGCGACGGTATCCGGCAGCGACGAGATGGAGCAGTTCCGTGTACTGGTTGAGGAACTCCTTGGCGCCGGGCTGGTCGAAGACGTAGGCGGAGACCTCCTCGTTGAGCCCGGTGAACGGGCGCAGCTCGGGGACCCAGTGCGGATTGGGCAGGAAGCGGCAGTCGACCACCAGGTCGGCGTCGACCGGCAGGCCGTACTTGAAGCCGAAGGACATCACCGTGGCGCGCAGCTCCGGCTCCTCCTCACCGGCGAACTGGGCGTCCATCTTGGCGCGCAGCTCGTGCACGTTGAGGCTGGAGGTGTCGATCACCAGGTCGGCGTCGCCGCGCAGCTCGCGCAGCAGGTCGCGCTCGGCGGCGATGCCGTCGACGATCCGGCCGTCGCCCTGGAGGGGGTGCGGGCGCCGGACCGACTCGAAGCGGCGGACCAGTGCGTCGTCGGAGGACTCCAGGAAAACGATCCGCCGCGTGACGTGCTTGGCCTCCAGGTCGGCGAGGGACTCGCGGAGGTTGTCGAAGAAGCGGCGCCCGCGGACGTCGACGACGACGGCGATGCGCGCCACGTTGCCCTGCGAGCGGGCGCCGAGCTCGACCATGGTGGGGATCAGGGCGGGCGGCAGGTTGTCGACGACGAACCAGCCGAGGTCCTCCAGGCACTTGGCCGCGGTGCTGCGGCCTGCGCCCGACATCCCGGAGATGATCACCAGCTCGGGGATGGCCCCGTCGCCGTTGTCGATCGTGGTGCCCGTACTCACGTGTCCTGCTCCGTCTGTTCGGTCGGTGCCGCCGTGCTCGACCCGGTACTCGTGACCGGTCTTGTGCTGATTCTCGTGTTCGTGCTCGGTCATGTCGTGCTGCCCCCGTCGTCCTCTTCGATGATCTCTCCGGTCGCCGTGTTCACGGCGGGCGCGGCCGGGGCCGCCGTGGCCAGGGCGACGGCCACGGACTCCGCCGTCCGGCGGCCTATGCCCGGGACCGCGCAGATCTCGTCGATTGTCGCCTGCCTCAGCTTCTTCACGGAGCCGAAATGCTTGATCAACGCCTGTTTCCGGGTCTCGCCGAGTCCGGCGACGGCGTCCAGGGGACCGGAGCGGATGCGTTTGGCCCGCTTGGTGCGCTGGTACGTGATCGCGAACCGGTGGGCCTCGTCGCGCACGCGCTGGAGGAGATAGAGCCCCTCGCTCGACCGGGGCAGGACGACGGGGTCGTCGTCGTCCGGCAGCCAGACCTCTTCGAGCCGCTTGGCGAGACCGCACACGGCGATGTCGTCGATGCCCAGTTCGTCGAGGGCCCGTTTCGCCGCCGCGACCTGGGGCTGCCCGCCGTCGACCACGACGAGCTGGGGCGGATAGGCGAACCGCTTGGGACGGCCGTCGTCCTCACGGGGCTCGCTCCCCGGACCGGGCTCGGCGTCCGGGGCGGGACCGACGGGACCGGACGCGGCCGGAATGCCGTCCGGGGCAGGTGCGACGGAGTCCGTCGCTGCGAGGCCGTCCGCGAACGCGGTGGAGTCCGTCGGACCGGCCGTCTCCCCCCACTCCCCCGTCCGCTCCTTCTCCTGGAGGTACCGCTTGAAACGACGGCCGATCACCTCGTGCATCGACCGGACGTCGTCCTGACCCTCGAAGCCCTTGATCTGGAAGCGGCGGTATTCGCTCTTGCGGGCCAGCCCGTCCTCGAAGACGACCATGGAGGCCACCACGTCGTCGCCCTGGAGGTGCGAGATGTCGTAGCACTCGATACGGAGCGGGGCGGTGTCGAGACCGAGCGCCTCGGCGATCTCCTCCAGCGCGCGGGAGCGGGTCGTCAGGTCGGAGGCGCGTTTCGTCTTGTGCAGCGCCAGGGCCTGCTGGGCGTTGCGCTGAACCGTCGCCATCAGGTCCTTCTTGTCGCCGCGCTGCGGGATGCGCAGGCTGACCTGGGAGCCCCGGCGGCCGGCGAGCCACTGGGAGACCGCGTCCGGGTCCTCGGGCAGGGCCGGGACGAGGACCTCCTTGGGGACGGCGTCGCCCGTCTCCTCGCCGTACAGCTGTTGCAGGGCGTGCTCGACCAGACCCGAGGTGTCGACGTTCTCGACCTTGTCGGTGACCCAGCCGCGCTGCCCGCGCACCCGGCCGCCGCGCACGTGGAAGATCTGGACGGCGGCTTCCAGCTCGTCCTCGGCGACGGCGATCAGGTCGGCGTCGGTTGCGTCGGCGAGGACGACGGCACTCTTCTCCATGGCCCGCTTGAGGGCCTCCACGTCGTCGCGGAGCCGGGCCGCCCGCTCGTACTCCATCTCCTCGGCCGCCGCCATCATGTCCTTCTCCAGGCGGCGGATGTACGCGCCGGTGCGACCGGCCATGAAGTCGCAAAAGTCCTCGGCCAGTTCGCGGTGTTCCTCGGAGGTGACCCGGCCGACGCAGGGGGCCGAGCACTTGCCGATGTAGCCGAGGAGGCACGGGCGGCCGGTCCTGGCCGCGTTCTTGAAGACCCCGGCGGAGCAGGTGCGCACCGGGAAGACCCGGAGCATCAGGTCGACCGTCTCTCGGATCGCCCAGGCATGCCCGTAGGGGCCGAAGTAGCGCACGCCCTTCTTCTTGGCGCCGCGCATGACCTGGACGCGCGGGAACTCCTCGTCGAGCGTGACCGCGAGGTAGGGATAGCTCTTGTCGTCGCGGTACTTGACGTTGAACCGGGGGTCGAACTCCTTGATCCAGGAGTACTCCAGCTGGAGCGCCTCGACCTCCGTGGAGACGATCGTCCATTCCACCGACGCGGCCGTGGTGACCATCGTGCGCGTACGCGGGTGGAGTGCGGCCAGGTCCTGGAAGTAGTTGGCCAGACGCTGGCGCAGGTTCTTGGCCTTGCCGACGTAGATCACCCGGCGGTGCTCGTCGCGGAATCTGTAGACCCCCGGGGAGTCGGGGATCTGTCCCGGCTTGGGTCGGTAGCTGGAGGGGTCTGCCATGTGCCCCACCCTACTTGCGGGCAGTGACAGTGCGGCCTGTCCGGACGGGCCCCCTCGCCCGACGCGGGCCGGGGGGCCGGCGCCGGCCGGGGCGGGCGGATCGGCGGGACCGGGCGGATCGCCGGTACGGGCGGCGCGGACAGCCGGTCCCGCCGTGGCGGGGACGCCCGGTCCCGGGGCGGTCGGGGCGGGCCTCAGGCCTTGGGGCCGGCGACGAGCTTGCCGCCCTCGATCCTGACCGGCACCTCGGGCAGCGGCGCGGTCGCCGGGCCCTTCGTCGCCGTGCCGGTCGTCGTGTCGAAGTGGCTGCCGTGACAGGGACAGCTGCCCACGTTGTCCTCGACCTTGTCCAGCACGCAGCCCCCGTGGGTGCACTGGGCGCTGAACGCCTTGTACTGCCCCTTCGCCGGGCAGCTGACGACGACCCGCTGCTCGCGGTAGAGCTTGGACGCGCCGACCGGGATCTCCTCCGGCGCGCCGAGGTCGACGGGGGCGGTGGGCGTGGGCGGCCCGGCGTGACCGAGCACCGATTCGGTCGAGCAGGCGGCCGCTCCCAGCCCGGCGACGCCGACGAGAGCGGCGCCCTTCAGCACGGTACGGCGGGCGGCGGGCTGGCCGGGCATGCGGTCTCCACTGGTCGGAGGGGTGGAACGTACGGAGGTCGCCCGGCAACGGGGACACGGGAGTACCGGAGGTACACGGGCATCGACGCCATCGGTGACGGAACCGACGATACCGGCGAGGGCCGAGCGGCCGACGCGCGGGCCGCCCGAGACCGGTTCCCGCTGGTCAGAGGCGTATTCCGGGCCCGGATCGGGACGGCGTCCGCGACGGCGACGGGACCGGGGACGATGCCGGGAGCGGCCGCGGATCCGGCGACGGTGGCGGGCCCGCGACAGCGACGAGGCCGGCGTCCCCCTCGTCGGGGGCCGCCGGCCGGGGACGCGGTCGTCAGGACTTGCGCGCGCCGGTCGCCTTCTTCGCCGCGGGCTTCTTCGCCGCGGTCGTCTTGGCGGTCCTGGCCGTGACGGACTTGGCGGCCTGCCCCGCGCTCGTCCTGGCCGTGGCCGTTTTCCTGGCCGGGGCCGCCTTCGCGGCGACCGCCTTCTTGGCGGCGACCTTCCGCATCGGCTTGCGGGCCGCGGGAACCGCTGCCTCGCTCACCCGGTCCGGGTCCAGGATGACCTGGAGGAACTTGCCGGTGTGGCTCGCCGGAACTCCGGCGACCTGCTCCGGTGTCCCCTCGGCGACCACCTGGCCACCTCCGTTGCCGCCCTCGGGGCCCATGTCGATGACCCAGTCAGCGGTCTTGATCACATCGAGGTTGTGCTCGATCACGATCACCGAGTTCCCCTTGTCGACCAGCCCGGACAGCACCTTGATGAGCTTGCTGATGTCCTCGAAGTGCAGGCCCGTGGTCGGCTCGTCCAGCACGTAGACCGTACGGCCGGTGGAGCGCTTCTGCAGCTCGCTCGCCAGCTTCACCCGCTGGGCCTCACCGCCGGAGAGGGTCGGCGCGGACTGGCCGAGCCGTACGTATCCCAGGCCGACCTCGTTGAGCGTACGGAGGTGCCGGGCGATGGTCGGGACGGCCTCGAAGAACTCCAGACCCTCCTCGATCGGCATGTCCAGCACCTCGGCGATGGACTTGCCCTTGTAGTGGACCTCCAGGGTCTCGCGGTTGTACCGCGCACCGTGACAGACCTCGCACGGGACGTAGACGTCCGGCAGGAAGTTCATCTCGATCTTGATAGTGCCGTCGCCGGAGCAGTTCTCGCAGCGGCCGCCCTTGACGTTGAAGGAGAAGCGGCCCGGCAGGTAGCCGCGCACCTTCGCCTCCATCGTCTCCGCGAACAGCTTGCGGATGTGGTCGAAGACACCGGTGTACGTGGCCGGGTTGGACCGGGGCGTACGTCCGATGGGCGACTGGTCGACGTGCACCACCTTGTCGACCTGGTCGTCGCCGTCGACCCGGGTGTGCCGTCCGGGCACCGACTTGGCGCCGTTCAGCTCGCGCGCCAGGTGGGTGTAGAGGATGTCGTTGACCAGCGTCGACTTCCCGGACCCCGAGACGCCCGTGACGGCCGTGAGCACGCCGAGCGGGAAGGAGACGTCGATGTCCTGGAGGTTGTTCTCCCGGGCACCGTGCACCGTGAGGCTGCGGGACGGGTCGACGGGGCGCCTGAGGTCGGGCGTCGTGATCGACTTCGTGCCGTTCAGATACTGACCGGTGATCGACTCGCCGTTGCCCAGCAGTTCCTTCAGCGATCCGGAGTGGACCACCTTCCCGCCGTGCTCGCCGGCGCCGGGACCGATGTCGACGACCCAGTCGGCGACCTTGATGGTGTCCTCGTCGTGCTCGACGACGATGAGCGTGTTGCCCATGTCGCGGAGCCGGACGAGGGTCTCGATGAGCCGGTGGTTGTCCCGCTGGTGCAGGCCGATGGACGGCTCGTCCAGCACGTACAGCACACCGACCAGACCGGAGCCGATCTGGGTGGCCAGCCGGATGCGCTGGGCCTCGCCGCCGGACAGGGTGCCCGCAGCACGGTTCAGCGAGAGGTAGTCGAGGCCCACGTCGACCAGGAACCGCAGCCGCTCGTTGACCTCCTTCAGCACCCGCTCGGCGATCTTCTTGTCCCGGGCGTTCAGCGTCAGCCGGCCGAGGAATTCCGCGCACTCGCTGATCGACATCGCGGAGACCTCGGCGATGGACTTCTCCATCACCGTCACCGCGAGGACGATCGGCTTGAGGCGGGTGCCCTCACAGGTCGGGCACGGCACCTCGCGCATGTACCCCTCGAAGCGCTCCCGGCTGGAGTCGCTCTCGGCCTCGGAGTGGCGCCGCTTGACGAACTGCACCGCGCCCTCGAAGGCGGGGGTGGTGTACGCGCGCTCGCGTCCGTAGCGGTTGCGGTAGCGGACCTCGGTCTGGATCTTGTGACCGTAGAGGAGTGCCTTCTTGGCACGCTGCGGCAGCCCGGCCCACGGGATGTCCGTGCGGAAGCCGAGGGCCTTGGCGAGGGCTCCGATCAGCCGGCCGAAGTACTCCTTGGTGTGGCCGTGCGACCAGGGGTGGATCGCGCCGGCGTCGAGCGACCTCTCCTCGTCGGGGACGACCAGCTCGGGGTCGACCTCCATCCGCGTGCCGATGCCCGTGCAGTCGGGGCAGGCGCCGAAGGGCGAGTTGAACGAGAAGGAGCGCGGCTCCAGCTCCTCGAAGGAGAGGTCGTCGTACGGGCAGTAGAGGTGTTCGGAGTACATCCGCTCGCGCTCGGGGTCGTCCTCGGGGAGGTCGACGAAGTCGAGCACGACCATGCCGCCGGAGAGCCCGAGCGCGGTCTCGACCGAGTCGGTCAGCCGCCGCTTGGCACCCTCCTTCACCGTGAGGCGGTCGACGACCACCTCGATGGTGTGCTTCTCCTGCTTCTTCAGCTTGGGCGGCTCGGCGAGGTGGATCGTCTCGCCGTCGACGCGGGCCCTGCTGTATCCCTTGGTCTGGAGATCGGCGAAGAGATCGACGAACTCGCCCTTGCGCTCGCGCACCAGCGGCGAGAGCACCTGGAAGCGGCTTCCCTCGGGGAGACCCAGCACCTTGTCCACGATGGCCTGCGGCGACTGGCGCGCGATGGGGCGGCCGCACTCGGGGCAGTGCGGCTTGCCGATCCTGGCGAACAGCAGCCGGAGGTAGTCGTACACCTCGGTGATGGTGCCGACCGTCGAGCGCGGGTTGCGCGAGGTCGACTTCTGGTCGATGGAGACGGCTGGCGAGAGACCCTCGATGAAGTCGACGTCCGGCTTGTCCATCTGGCCGAGGAACTGCCGCGCGTACGAGGAGAGGGACTCCACGTAGCGCCGCTGCCCCTCGGCGAAGATCGTGTCGAACGCGAGGGACGACTTGCCCGACCCGGAGAGCCCGGTGAAGACGATGAGCGAGTCGCGGGGAAGGTCGAGGGAGACGTTCTTGAGATTGTGCTCGCGAGCGCCACGGACGATGAGACGGTCGACCACGCCGGTCCGCACCTTTCTGGAGAGAAGTGGGGGAACTGAGCCCCCGTCCCAGGGTATGGGGGGCGCCACAGCGGTGTACGAAGCTTTTCGACTCCGAGCGTATAGCACGCACATTCGATTTGCGGACGGCTGTCGCTCCCTTCACCCGAATGAGTGGCCGGGCTACGCTCGGCGTCATGACTGATCACGCGCACGACCTGCGCGCCGTACGTGAAGCGACCGATCGACTGCTCAGCGCCACCGGGAAATTGGACGACGCGGCGCTTGCCGAGCCCTCGCGCCTGCCGGGCTGGAGCCGCGGCCATGTCGTCGCGCACCTCTCTCGTAACGCCGACGCGCTCGTAAATGTTCTCCTGGGCCGCCCGATGTACGCAGACAGCGAAACCCGCGACCGGGACATCGAACGCGGCGCGCCCCGGCCGAAGGCGGAGCAGCTGACCGACCTCACCGACAGCGCGGCCCGCTTCGCGGACGCGGCCTCGGCCCCGGCCGACTGGACCCGCACCGTCACGCTGCGCAACGGCGTGACGGACTCGGCCTCCCGGGTCCCCTTCCGCCGCCGCGTCGAGGTCGAGCTGCACCATGTCGACCTGGACATCGGTTACGAGCTGGAGGACCTGCCGGACGAGTTCGTCACCCGGGAGATCGACTTCCTCGCCGAACGGTTCACCGGACACTCCGACGTCGTGGCCACGCGGATCACCGCCGACGACGGCCGTGCCTGGTCCACGGGCGGCGGCGCCGAGGGCGCCCCCGTCGTGGTCCGCGGCACCGCGCCCGAGCTGCTCGGCTGGCTCTGCGGACGGCGCGACGGATCGGCGCTGGCCGTCGACGGCGGACTCCTCCCCGCACTGCCTCCACTATAGGCTGGAACGCATGACGTACAGCGGAGCGGTCAAGGTCGGCGGTCGTGCTGACGTACACGAGTTGACGGATCTGATGATCTCCAAGGTCGCCGTGGGGCCGGGGAACAACAACGCCTATCTGCTGCGCTGTCGGGCCACCGGTGAGCAGCTCCTCATCGACGCGGCCGACGAGGCCGGGACGCTGCTGCGGCTCATCGGTGACGACGGCATCGCCTCCGTCGTCACCACCCACCGGCACCCCGACCACTGGCAGGCGCTCGGCGAGGTCGTCGCGGCCACCGGAGCGCGTACGTTCGCCGGCAGGTACGACGCCGAGGGCATCCCGGTCCCGACCGATGTCCTGGTGGACGACAACGACACGATCCGGGTGGGCCGCGTCGAACTGACCGCCCGTCACCTCATCGGCCACACCCCGGGGTCCATCGCGCTCGTCTACGACGACCCGCACGGCGCCCCCCATCTGTTCACCGGGGACTGCCTCTTCCCCGGTGGTGTCGGCAACACCCGCAAGGACCCCAAGGCGTTCGCGAGCCTGATCCACGACGTCGAGACCAAGCTCTTCGACCAGCTGCCCGACGAGACCTGGGTCTACCCGGGCCACGGTCTCGACACCACGCTCGGTGTCGAACGCCCGCAGCTGCCCGAGTGGCACGCCCGCGGCTGGTGACACCCGGCCGCTCCCGCGGCCACTTCGCCCGCGCCGGGCCCATCGGGTCCGCGCGGGACACGCACGTGATTCCGGAGCGCCCCGCCCCGGCCCGCCTCCCGGCGGAGAGGGGCCGGGGCGCTCCCCCGTGTCCCCGTCGCAAGCGGTACGGGTACGGGGGAGCGCCCCTCATGGCAGCCGGCCGACGGCAACCGCGTCGGGCGGCGGCCGCGTCAGGCGTCGATGCCGGCCTTCTTGTCCGCGGCCCCGTCCGCCGCCGCGGCCGCTTCGGCCCGCTTCCGCTTCCGGTCGGCGATCAGGCTGGTGATCGTGGTGATCACCAGGACACCACAGATGACGCCGAGCGAGACCGGTATCGAGATCTCGGGGACGTGCACCCCGGACTCGTGCAGCGCGTGCAGCACCAGCTTCACGCCGATGAAGCCGAGGATCACCGAGAGCCCGTAGCTGAGGTGGACCAGCTTCTTCAGCAGGCCACCGATCAGGAAGTACAGCTGCCGCAGCCCCATCAGGGCGAAGGCGTTCGCCGTGAACACGATGTACGGGTCCTGGGTCAGCCCGAAGATCGCCGGGATGGAGTCCAGGGCGAACAGCACATCGGTGGTGCCGATGGCGAGCATGACGACCATCAGCGGTGTCAGGACGCGCTTGCCCTTGTCGTGTATGAAGAGCTTGGTGCCGTGATACCGGTCGGCGACCCCGAAGCGGCGCTCGATCGACTTGAGCAGGCGGTTCTCCTCGAACTCCTCCCCTTCCTCGTCGGCCCGCGCCTCCTGGACGAGCTTCCAGGCGGTGTAGATCAGGAACGCGCCGAAGATGTAGAAGACCCACGAGAAGTTGGCGATGACCGCGGCACCCGCGGCGATGAAGACCGCCCGGAGCACCAGCGCGATCAGCACGCCGACGAGCAGCACCCGCTGCTGGAGATGGGAGGGGACCGAGAACTTCGCCATGATCAGGACGAAGACGAACAGGTTGTCGACGCTGAGCGACTTCTCCGTGATGAAGCCCGCGAAGAACTCGCCCGACGCCTGGCTGTCGCCGAAGACCAGCAGGCCGAGCCCGAAGAGCACGGCCAGCGTGATCCAGATGATCGTCCAGATTCCGGCTTCTTTGGTCGACACGTCATGGGGCCTGCGCCCGATGAAGAAGTCGACGGCGATGAGGGCCGACAGACCGAGAATGGTCAGCGCCCAGAGGGTCCATGAAACGTCCACTGCGCCTCCGGCAGTTCACTACGGCTACTGATTCAGCGTCGTCGCTGCCGGAGGTCTCTTCCGCCCGGGCGCGCGATGCGCACCTGGACCGGCGCCCCGGGACCGGTCAGGGTCCGTACTGACGGGAACGCCGCGTGTGGGAGTACTCCCCTCCGCCCAAGAAACAGTACAAGAAAAACCAAAGGAAGGTAAAGGGACACCTAAAGGATCATCAAAACGCCAGGCCGGAGGTGGTGTGAAGGAGAGCGGGGCGGTGTGGTCAGGGGCCGCTCGGCGCGCCGCGGCTCAGCGGCGCCAGGTGGTGCGGGCCGCGGCCACCTGGGCCAGGACGTCGTCGAGCACTCGGCTGCCGGGCGGCACCCTGAGCGGCTCGTACGTCCAGGCGTGGCCCACCCAGGGGTCGGCCAGGTGGTCGTCGGCGACCGGGGTGAGCCGGAGCAGCGAGCGCCACAGCGGGTCGAGCACTGGCCCGTAGGCGGCGGCGTCCTCGCGATCCGCGACCATCAGCAGATGGACGCCGACCGAGGGCCCCTCGTCGGCCAGGTAGCGCAGTTGGGTGACGGCCCGGTCGTCGAAGCCGTGGGGGAAGTCGTTGACGATCAGCAGGTGCTGGCCGGTGTCCACGTCCGGCGGCAGCGAGTCGGCGGCGCCCGCCCGGATGGCCATCTGGACCAGGTCCACGCGCCGGGTGAGCCGGGCGAGGACCGAGGTGACCCCGCCGGGGCCCGCGGCGGGCGGCTCGACGAGCGCCCCGGACCGGACCAGCGGGGCAAGCGGTCCGGCCGCCGCGCCCGCGGGGTCGATGACGTGCACGGAGAACTCGTCGGCCGGATACACGGCCAGCAGCCGGGCGGCGTGCGCGACGGCGCTCTCCACGGCCAGACGACGCAGTTGCGCGGTGTCCGCCAGGGCCGTCGCCCCGGACGCCGTACGACCGCTGTCGACCCAGATACCGCGCTCCAGCGGGAGGCGTACCAGCAGCGGGATGCGCAGACCGGTGGCCTCGGGCAGATGGAGGTCGCCGATCCGCAGTGCCATGGGGATCTCCATCGGGACGCGGTAGGCGTGCCAGACGGGGTTGTCCCATCCCGCGTACGCGGTGGGGAGCGCGGGTTCCACCACCGCGGCTTCGGCGGTGAGCTGCGCGATGTCGCGGTCGAGCGCCTCCTTCGCCCGGGAGGTGAGTTCGTCGCGCTTGGCGCGGGCCTGTTCACGGGCCCGGTCCCCGGCGCCGCCGATCCGGTTGCGCGGGTCGGACAGCGTCCGGTCGAGCTCCTGGCCCATGCGGGACTCGGCGAATTCGGCGGCGCTGCGGTACGCGGCGGTGGTGCGGGCCAGGTCTTCGAACATGCCCCAGATCTGGTTGTAGAGGCGCTCCTCCATGGACCAGCCTGTGGCGTCCCCGGCGACGGGCTGGGCAGGGCTGCCGGGCGCGGCGGGCGGCGCGGTGGGAGGGGGCGGCGGGGGTGCGGAGGTCTGGCGGCGCGGGTGGGTGTAGTCGACGGGGCCGCCCGTGGCGGCGGGGCCCGGCGGCGGAGCGGGCTGGGTGAGTGGCTCGGCCCCGGGGGTCGTGGGCGGGGCGGCAGGGGCCGGGGGGACGTCCGGGGCCGGTGCGGGGCGCGGGCCGTGGCCGACGCGATCACCGTCCGGGGTGCGGGGCGGGGGCGGTGCGACCGTGCGGGCCGTCGCGCGGGTGACGGCGTCCTGGATCGAGCGGGCCAGCTCGGCCGCCCCGTTCAGGCCCTGGTCGGCGAGCATGGCGGCGAGGCCGCCCGCGTAGCCCTGACCGACGGCGCGGACCTTCCAGGCACCCTGGCGGCGGTAGAGCTCCAGGGCCGCGACGGCCGATTCGGTGTCGAGCCCGGTGAGGGTGAAGGTGGCGATCTCGTCGCCGTCGAGCCCGGTGACGGCGACGAAGGGCGCGGCGACCGCGCCGAAGCGGACCGGGCCGCCGATGCCCGTGGGCAGAGCCAGCAGCACGGTGATCCGGTGCACCTCGGCCGGCACGGCGTCGAGGTCGGCGGCGAGCCGGTGACCGGAGGCGGCCTGGCGGGGAACTTCGAGCCCGGGCAGCCGGGGCGCGCCGGGGTGGGCGACCCATTCGGTGCCGTGGACGGTGCCGTTCTCGTCGGCGAGCGTGACACCTGCCACGACGGGCGTGCCGGCCGATACCCGAATCTCCAGTCGGGTCTGGGGCAAGGTGTGGTTCTGCCCCCGGACCAGCTCGGCCGTCATTGCCCTGTCCCCTCGACGAGTTGCTGCTGCGCTGTGCGGTGTCGCCCGGTGCCGTGCGGCACCATGCGGTGCAGCTCCCGGCGGCCGTTGCCTCCGGGAGCTGCGCGTATCTCTGTCGGCCGGCTCGTCCGGCCGTGCTCACGAACCGGGGCGACAGGGAGCGGGAGCTCCGCCTCCTGCCATCCCAGGTCTTTACAGATGCGGCAGGATCGCCGGCATCAGGTCCTGGAAGGTACGGCCGTTGGCCGCGTTGCCGAGGGCGGTCATCTGCCATCCGTTCCCCGAACGGTGCACCTTCGCCATGATCTGGGCGGTGTACTGCCCGCCGCCGTCCAGCGTGTAGCGGGCGAGCTCCTGCCCGTTGGTCTCGTCGACGAGGCGGCAGAAGGCGTTCTGCACCTCCTGGAACGTCTGGCCGGTGAAGGAGTTCACCGTGAAGACGATCTGGTCGATGTGGACCGGCACGCGCTGGAGGTCGACGAGGATCGCCTCGTCGTCGCCGCCCGAACCGGCGCCTCCGACCAGGTTGTCCCCGGTGTGCTTGACCGATCCGTCGTCACTGACGAGGTGACGGAAGAAGACCACGTCGACCGGCTGCTTGTCGGCGAACAGCACCGCCGATGCGTCGAGGTCGATCTCCCGCGTGCGCGAACCGAACAGGCCGCGGCGCGGTGCCGCCTGCCAGCCGAGCCCCATCCGCACCGCGGTCAGGGTTCCCCCGTCGCTCTTCTGCAGGCTGATGGCCTGGCCCTTGGTCATATTGACCGTCACGCGCTGTCCCCTCTCGGCTTGCCCCGCAACCATCCGTGCGCGGTGTTCTCAGCACCCTACGCAGTCGCACCGACGACGAGGCCGCTTGAGGTGTTTTTGTGTCGGTCCTGCAACACATCGACCGTATGGCGGTCAGGCGAGACCCGCTTCCCGCATCTGCCGCAGCTCCTTCTTCAGCTCGCCGACCTCGTCGCGCAACCGGGCCGCCACCTCGAACTGCAGGTCCGCGGCGGCCGCCCGCATGCGTTCCGTCATCTCCTCGATGATTCCGGCGAGTTCGGTGGCGGGCCGGTCGGTGACCACGGCGGCGGCCTTCTTCCCGGAGCCCGATGCCTTGGCACCGAGTGCGGGGACAGGGGCCTTGGCCCCCTTGGCCTGGCGGTAGCCGGTGCCGAGCAACTGCTCGGTGTCGACCTCCTCGCGGGCGATCGTCGCGACGATGTCGTTGATCTTCTTGCGCAGCGGTTGGGGGTCGATGCCGCGCTCGGTGTTGTAGGCGATCTGCTTCTCGCGGCGACGGTTGGTCTCGTCGATGGCCTGCGCCATCGCCGGGGTGATCGTGTCCGCGTACATGTGGACCTGCCCCGACACGTTGCGGGCGGCGCGTCCGATGGTCTGGATCAGGGACGTGCCCGAGCGCAGGAAGCCCTGCTTGTCCGCGTCGAGGATGGCGACGAGCGACACCTCGGGGAGGTCGAGGCCCTCTCGCAGGAGATTGATGCCGACCAGGACGTCGTACTCGCCGGAGCGCAGCTCGCGCAGCAGCTCGACCCGGCGCAGGGTGTCCACGTCGCTGTGGAGGTAGCGGACCTGGATGCCGAGCTCCAGGAAGTAGTCGGTGAGGTCCTCGGCCATCTTCTTGGTGAGGGTGGTGACGAGGACGCGTTCGTCCCTCTCGGTGCGCTTGCGGATCTCGTGCACCAGGTCGTCGATCTGACCCTCGGTGGGCTTGACGACGACCTCCGGGTCGACGAGGCCGGTGGGACGGATGATCTGCTCCACGAAGCCGTCGCTCCGGGACAGCTCGTACGTTCCGGGGGTGGCCGAGAGGTAGACCGTCTGGCTGATCCGGCCCAGGAACTCCTCCCACTTCAGCGGGCGGTTGTCGAGCGCGGAGGGCAGCCGGAAGCCGTGGTCGACGAGGGTGCGCTTCCGGGACGCGTCGCCCTCGTACATGGCACCGATCTGCGGCACGGTGACGTGCGACTCGTCGAGGACGAGGAGGAAGTCCTCGGGGAAGTAGTCGAGAAGGGTGTTGGGGGCGGTCCCGGGCGAGCGGCCGTCGAAGTGCATCGAGTAGTTCTCGACGCCGGAGCAGGTGCCGATCTGCCGGAGCATCTCGATGTCGTACGTGGTGCGCATCCGCAGACGCTGGGCCTCCAGCATCTTGCCCTGCTTCTCCAGCTCGGCGAGGCGCTGCTCCAGCTCCCGCTCGATGCCGTTGACCGCCTTCTCCATCCGCTCGGGGCCCGCGACGTAGTGGCTGGCGGGGAAGACGTGGAGGGACTGGTCCTCGCTGATCACCTCGCCGGTGAGCGGGTGGAGGGTGGAGAGCGCCTCGATCTCGTCGCCGAACATCTCGATGCGGACGGCGAGCTCCTCGTAGACCGGGAAGATCTCGATGGTGTCGCCGCGGACCCGGAACGTGCCGCGGGTGAACGCGAGGTCGTTGCGGGTGTACTGGATCTCGACGAAGCGGCGCAGCAGCTCGTCGCGGTCGATCTCGTCGCCGACCTTGAGCGGAACCATCCGGTCCACGTACTCCTGCGGCGTACCGAGGCCGTAGATGCAGGAGACGGAGGCGACCACGACGACATCGCGCCGGGTGAGCAGCGAGTTCGTCGCGGAGTGGCGCAGCCGCTCGACCTCCTCGTTGATCGAGGAGTCCTTCTCGATGTAGGTGTCCGACTGGGGGACGTACGCCTCGGGCTGGTAGTAGTCGTAGTACGAGACGAAGTACTCGACGGCGTTGTTGGGCAGGAGCTCGCGGAACTCGTTCGCCAGCTGGGCCGCGAGCGTCTTGTTCGGCGCCATCACGAGGGTGGGGCGCTGCAGCTTTTCGATCATCCAGGCGGTGGTCGCCGATTTGCCGGTGCCGGTCGCGCCGAGCAGGACGACGTCCTTCTCGCCCGCGCGGATGCGCCGGTCCAGCTCGGCGATGGCCGCGGGCTGGTCGCCGCTGGGCTGGTAGGGACTGACGACCTCGAAAGGCGCCACCGAACGTTCGATCTTCGAAACGGGCCGCATGACACCACGGTACGACCCCCCACCGACAACCGGGCCGGCTCGGCCGTCACGCCGGTCCCGCAACCCGCGGCGGGCGCCGGTCGGGGGCCGGGGTCACCAGTCTCCGGGCGGTGCGGGGTCGCGCGGGCGGGAGTGGAACGAGGCCGGGTCGGCGTACGTGCCGAAGCTGGGGACCTGCCGCCGTGCCGGGGCTCCGGCCGGTCCGTCGGCCCCGCCCCCGGTCCTGGTGTCGTTCCAGTCCGGTGTACCCATCACCATCAGGGGGTCGAACATCACGACGACGGCGGCGAGCAGCAGGAAGCAGCCGGGGCCGACCAGCAACGGCAGGAGGGGCACGGTCGAGCTGTCGGTGGCGGCGTCGCCGGTCAGGGCGGCCGGGTGCAGATGGACGCTGAGCGCGGCCATGCCCGTGTAGTGCATGCCGCTCACGGCGACGGCCATGACGACGCTGGCACCGAGACCGGCCAGGAAGCCCTGTACGGAGACGGCCGCCCAGAGCGCGGTCGTGGCGGCCACCACGGCGATGACGACGGAGAGCACCACGGTGAGCGTGTCGTACTCGAACCGTCCCTCCAGTCGCATTCCGGCCATGCCCAGGTAGTGCATGGTGGCCATGCCGAGCCCGGTGATGGTGCCGCCGGTCACCAGTGCCATGCGGGTGGCGCGCCGGTATCCGACGACGAAGATGCCGACGGCGACCATGCCGATGACGACCGCGAGGCTGGCGAAGGTGATCGGCTTGTCGTAGCCGATGGTCACCCCGTCGATGGTGAAGCCCGTCATCGCGACGAAGTGCATCGTCCATATGCCGGAGCCGATGGAGGTCGCGCCGAGGGCCAGCCAGCCCGCCTTGAAGGAACGCTCGGTGCGCAGCGAACGGGTCGTGCAGCGCAGCCCGAGGGCCGCGCCGAGACAGGCCATCAGAAAGGCGGCGACGGGCGTCACCGCGCCGTAGCTGAAGCCATCGATCGTGCCCTGCATGCTCGTACGCCCTTCGCGGAAGCCCGGGTCCGGGGGTGACCCTAAGCCGCGAGGCCCGGCAAACAAACAGAAGAGCTGCATTTTATCGGCATGGAGATCGGCCCGTGACCCGGTCCCGGCGGCTGCACCGGGTTCTGGCCGTCCTTTGTCTGTCGCCCGCCGGGTCACCACTGGCACTCTCGGCCCGTCCGTAACTCCGACGCGAGGAGTACCCGTGCACGCACGTACCGCAACCGCTTTCGTCGCCGCCGTCCTGCTGGGAGTCGGCGCGCCGCCGATATCGACGGCCGACGCACGGACCACGGCCGACGCATGGACCACGGCCGACGCGCAGACCGCGGGTGGGCCCACGGTCACCGCCGGACCCACGGGAACGAGCACGGTCACGGGTTTACGGGCCGGGAGCGCCCGGACCCCCGTCACCGAGCCGCTCAACCCGGCCTCCTCGGCCCTCTCGACCGTCCCGGCTGCCTCGACCGTTTCCACCATCCTGGTCACCCCGGCGGACGCGGTCGCTCCGGTCGTCTTCGCCCACCGGGGTGCTTCGGCCTACGCTCCGGAGAACACCCCGGCCGCCCTCGACAAGGCCGACGCGCTCGGCTTCGACTGGGTGGAGAACGATGTCCGGCTGACCCACGACGGTGTGCTCCGACGCACCCGTGCTCCGGCACTCCGGCACGGCTGGTTCCCGTGCTTCGCTCCGGGAGCGTGAGGCCGCGCGCCCTGCCGTACGCCGCACGGAGCCCGGTCGCGCAGGTCACCGTTCCACGCCCGCGCCGAACGGCCGTATTTCGTACCTGTGTGCGGGCTGGCACACTGCGTCAGTGACCAACCCCCTCGATGCTCCTGACACGTCCACCCGGTCCGACCGATCCGCCCGGCCCGCCGAGCGGGTCTCTGCGGGCGATCTTCCCGCGCTGCGACGCAGAACATCGGCGGTGCTGATAGCCAGCCAGATACTCGGCGGCCTCGGCGTACCCATCGGTATCGCCCTGGCACCGGTCCTGGCCTCCGAGGTGAGCGGTTCCGAGGCTCTGTCGGGTCTGGCCCCGACGGCGTCGGTGGCGGGCACCGCGCTGCTCTCGCTGCCGTTGGCGGCACTGATGACCTCGCGCGGCCGACGCCCCGGTCTCGTGCTCGCGTATCTGATCGGTGCTCTCGGCGCGGGGCTCGTGGTCGTGGCGACCGTCGTGGAGAACTTTCCGCTGCTGCTGTTCGGGATGGCCGCGTTCGGTGCCGGATCCTCGGCCAATCTGCAGGCCCGGTTCGCCGCCGCGGATCTGGTCGAGCCGGACCGCCGGGGGCGGGCGATCTCCACCGTCATCTGGGCCACGACCATCGGCTCGGTTCTCGGCCCGAACATCGCGGCCCCGGTGGGACGGCTCTTCCGCGGCACGGCGATATCCGAGCATGCGGGCCCGTTCTTCTTCGCGGCCGCGATCTTCCTGTTCGCCGCCCTGCTCGTCGCGGTGCTGTTGCGACCGGACCCGCTGCTGACCGCTCGGGCCCTGGCTCCGCAGGGCGACATGTCTCCCTCGGGCCGGTCGCTGCGGGCCGGATTCACAGCGGTGCGGGGATCGGCGAGGGCGCGTCTGGCTCTGGTGACGGTGGCCGTGTCGCACACCGCAATGGTGTCGATCATGGTGATGACGCCCGTCCACCTGGGCCACCACGGCGCCGAACTCCAACTGATCGGGCTCGTCATCAGCGGCCACATCGCGGGGATGTACGCGTTCTCGCCGGTGATGGGCTGGCTGTCCGACCGGTTCGGCCGACTGGCCGTGATCGGTCTGGCGATCGGGCTGCTCTCCTGCGCCGCGCTTCTGGCCGGCACCGCGGGCGCCAGCCACGGCCGGACCGCTGCGGGCCTGTTCCTGCTGGGCCTGGGCTGGTCGGCCGGGCTGGTCTCCGGTTCGGCGCTGCTCACCGATTCCGTACCGCAGGCCGCCCGCGCCGCCGTGCAAGGGCTTTCGGACCTGACCATGAACACGGCGGCGGGCGTCGGCGGCGCCATCGCCGGGCTGATCGTCGCCCGGGCCGGCTACGGCTGGCTGAACGCTGTGGCGGCATGCCTGCTGCTCCCGCTCGTGGCGATGGCACTGCGCCGGTCCCTCGCCCGGCCCACCGCACACGAAACGCCCGGGACGCCGACACCCGGCACGCCCGGCACTCCGGTGCCCGGAGCGACTTCGGTGCCCGGCGCGTCGGCGCCCACGACACCCGTGCCGCCCGCCACCGAGCACTGAGCACCGAGCACCGAGCACCGAGCACCGAGGGCTCACCGAAAGGATCGCCGACACCTCGGAGGCGCTCGTGAAGCCTCACGAGCGCTGCGACCTCACGCTCCGGGCGCCCTCGCGGTCGGTGCGGGGGTGACTATGGGCGGTGCGAGGTCACCATCGGCGCGGCTTCAACCGAAGCGCCAGGAGTGATCGCCGATCCATCAGCAACGTCAGAAGCTTCAGCGCCTTCAGCAACTTCAGTAACTTCACAGGCTTCAGAGACAGATGTGGTACGCCTTGCGCAGCGTCTCGTGCACGGTCCATGTCGTACGGTCGCCCTCACGCAGTACGCAGGCGTCCCCCGGCCCGATCTCCAGCGTCGCCCCGCCCTCGACCGCCACGGTGGCCCGGCCGCTGACGACGACGAACAGTTCGTCGGCCTCCGTGTCGGTGACGACGCCGGGCGTGATCTGCCAGATGCCTCGCACCTGCTTGCCATCGGGCGATTCCCACAGGACCTTGCCCGTCACGACAGGTTCGCCCGAAACGATCTGTGCGGGGTCGAGCGGTTCGGGTTCGAGTTCCACGTCCGGAATGTGCACCGCGAACGAGGCCGGAGACTGATCATGTGTAGTCATGGCCGGTCACCATAGCGGCCCCTTCCCGACGTTTCGCCACCAGGATCGAAAGTATCTCGCCATCAGGGCCGGAAGAGCGCCCGAAGAGCACGCACATGGGGAGGCTGGAGCGTCCGTACGTTTGAGGGCGACACACCCGCGACAGGGATGTGGACATGTCATTGACTGCGTCGGACGGCGCGCACGCCTACGCCGCCGTCCTCTCCACCGAGGTACGGGCGGCTCTCGCTACGCACCAGCCCGTCGTCGCCCTGGAATCGACGATCATCGCCCACGGCCTGCCGCGTCCCCGCAACCTGCGGGTCGCCGAGGAGCTCGAAGGACTGGTGCGGGCCACGGGCGCGGTCCCCGCGACGATCGCCGTGCTCGACGGAAGGGCCCACATCGGCCTGGACGAGGACGCGCTGGAACGGGTCGCCACCGATCCGGCGATACGCAAACTGGGGCACCGCGACCTCGCCCCGGCCCTGGCAACGGGTGCGAGCGGGGCGACGACCGTGTCCGCGACGGCGTTCCTCGCCGCCCGCGCCGGACTGCGCGTCTTCGCGACCGGCGGGCTCGGTGGCGTCCACCGGGAATGGACACGGACCCAGGACGAGTCGGCGGACCTGCGGCTCCTCGCGCGGACCGGCATCACGGTGGTATGCGCGGGGGTGAAGTCGATCCTGGACGTCCCCGCCACCCTGCAGCGACTGGAAACGCTGGGCGTCGCGATCCTCGGCTACGGCACCGAACACTTCCCCGGCTTCTACCTGCACAGCTCGGGCGAACCGGTCGACTGGACGGTGCGGACGCCCGAGAAGGTCGCGGAGGTGATGCGGGCCCAGGACGCGCTGGACGGCCCCGCCTCCGCGCTGATCGTCGCCAACCCCGTGCCCGTACGGGACCAATTGGATCCCGGGCTTCACGACCGCGTGCTGGCGGAGGCCCTCGACGCGTGCCGGGAGCGCGGCGTCGTGGGCCAGGCCGTCACTCCCTTCCTGCTGGACAGGCTGATGCGACGGACCGAGGGGGCCTCGTTGGAGGCGAATCTTGCGGCCGTACGCGGAAACGTGTCGCTCGCCGCCCGGATCGCCACCGCGTGGACGGCCTTCGCACACGACACGGCGGAGCACTCCGACGACCGGAACACGACGCGCCGCGACGGTACACGGTGAACGGAGCCGGACCGAGAGGTACGGGGAACGTCGCCGGACCAGGAGGCACGAGGAAAGCGGCCGGACCGGAAGGTGACGCGGCGGGACCCGGAAGTACGGGAAGCACCTGCGCGTCGGAAGGCGCGAGCAACAGGACCGGTCCGGAACGCGCGAGGTCCGGCGCCGGTCCGGAACGGGCGGGAAGCCCCGCCATGCCGGCGCCCCTGGGTCCCCATGCCGTGCCGGCGCCCCTGGGTCCCCGTGCCATGTCGGCGCCCGACGGCCGGTCGACGGCCCGCGGCGGGCTTCTTGTCATCGGAGACGTGGTCACCGACGTGGTGGCACGGCATGCGAAGGAGCTGGCCCGCGGTACGGACACCTCCGCCCTGATCCGCACTCTGCCGGGCGGCGCGGGCGCCAACGTCGCCTGCTGGGCGGCGCGTTCGGGCTGTGCCGACGTACGGCTGCTGGCACGGGTCGGCGCCGACAGCGCGGCCTGGCACCGGGACGCACTGCGCCGGGCGGGCGTGCGCTGCCTGCTGGCCGTCGACGACGAGGCACCGACCGCCACCGTCGTCGCCCTCGTCGACTCCACCGCCGAGCGCACCTTCCTCACCGACAGCGGCGCCGTGCTGCGCCTCTCCCCCGGCGACTGGTCGCCGTCGATGCTCGACGGAATCGGCCATCTCCACCTCTCCGGGTACCTCCTCTTCGCCACGACGAGCAGGGCGACCGTTCTGCTCGCGCTGCGGGAGGCACGACGGCGGCGGATCCCGGTGAGCGTCGACCCGGCCTCGGCCGGATTTCTTGCCGAACTGGGCGTGGACCGCTTCCTGGCCGCGGTGGAGGGTGTGGACCTGTTGCTGCCCAACACGGACGAGGCCCACCTGCTCACCGGGCTCACGGAACCGACGGACGCCGCGGCCGAGTTGAGCCTCCGGGTGCCTCGGGTGGTCGTCACGCTCGGCGAAGGCGGCGCACTGCTGGCCATGTCGGGCACGGTGACGAGGCGCTTTCCGGCCGTTCCGGTGCAGGGGACGGTGGATTCGACGGGCGCGGGCGACGCGTTCACCGGCGGTTTCCTCGCTGCCCTGCTGTCGGGGGCGGACGACGCCTCGGCCGTGGCGGCGGGCTGTCGTTCGGGGGCAGAGGCGGTCACCAGGGTGGGCGGCCGCCCGGGCCCGTAAAGGCTGCCCGACGGCCAAGGCGGGCGGGGGCCGAACGGCCGGACCCGCGACGACTGCCCGCGGACCGGAACGTGACATGCCCGGCCGTCGCCGGGTGGCTCCCGCCCGCCACTCGTCACTCGCTCCGCCGCCATCCGGTCCACGCGGGGCGCAGCGGGTCGTCGGCCCGTACCACCGCGTCCGCACGATCGCCGGGCGCCACCTCTTCCTCGTACCGCGCGAACGCGGGCAGGGTCCACCGCTCGCTCTCCTCGGTGCGCCGCCGCAGCGCGCCCGGCGACAACCGAAGATGGACGCTCAGGTCGAACGGGAACCAGTGCCCCAGCAGCAACGGACCGTGCACCACCAACACGCCTCCCTCGGGCAGGAGCCGGTACGGACTGCGCGTGGCCCGGTCCGTCACGGGATCCCACAGGTCGGGCAGCACGCGCCCGCTGCCGTCCGCCTCCAGCGGACCGAACACCTCGCGCCACAGCGCGCCCGTGTCGAACCAGCCGCTGTAGTACGAGTCGGGGTCCTCCCTGCCGTACTCGTACCGGAGGCTCGCCGGCCGCAGGAATCCCTCGGTCGACACCACGAGCACCGCACGCCCCCGGACCCGCAGTGCCTCTGCGACCTTCTGCGCCGGCTCACCCGTGCGGGCCGCCGGAGCCCCGTCGACGGCGATCCTCGACCAGGGGCCGGCACCGACCGGCTCCAGGCCGTCGACACGCGCGGCGAACGACTCGGCCAGCCGCTTCCAGGTGATCGCTTCGAATCGCATCACGCGGAATCGCATCACGCCGGAGAGCGTCACGTCGAGTCCCGTCGCTTCCGGTCACGTCGAGTCCGATCGCGTCGAGTCCGATCGCATCGAGTTCGTCCCGTCCGCTCGCGTCGCGTCGCATCACTTCGAACCGCGCGCCGCCGTCGTCGCTCCCGCTCGGTGCGTCGGCCCCGGTCGTACAGGAGGCGCGCGAACGCGCCGCGCCGCGCCGGAGCCGGATCCCGCTCGGACACACCACTACTTCGTGCCGCAGTCCGGCGCCTCGGCGTCGTCGGAGAGCTCGCTGCCCTCGGGCAGCAGGTAGGTCACCCACAGCACCACGGGCTCCGACCCCAGGTTGCGCCCGATATGGCGGTGACGAGCACCGGAGGGCTCGATGAACGACGAACCGGCGGACGTCACCTCGACCGAGCAGTCGTGCAGCGTGCGCGTCAGCGTCCCGGACTTGACGACGGCGATCAGCTGACCGCTGTGGGTGTGCCAGCCGGTGGAACCACCGGGCTCGACCGTGATGGTCCGGAAGGTCACATCGGTACGGCCGTCGGGGGTCTTCACCTTCAGCTTCCCCGCCGACGTGCCCTTCGCGACCACCGTGCCGCTCACACCACTGCCAGGGGTGGCCACGGCCGACGACGACGCGAACCCGAGCACGGCCACGCAGCCACCCGCGACCAGGACCCGGGCAAGGCGTGCTCCGCGTCCCCGTCGCATCCACGCTCCCGGATGGCCACGCCGTCCGTCGCTTCCCGGCCGTCCGTCGGTTGCGCGCTGTCCGCCGGTTGTGCGCTGTGCGTCGCTTGCCCGCCATCCGCCGATGATGTGCTGTCCGCCGATCCTCACGTACGACTCCTCGCCTCGGCATCCGGAAGCCGCAACGTTTCGAGCGCATCAGCGCGTCGGCACACCGGGCGCATCAGCGCACCGGGGCGCTTCGACAGCTCCGGACGTACCGACCGCTCCGGACGCGTCGGCCATCCGGGGACATCCTGGGTCCTTCGAACGCCCCACACGCTACCCACCGGTCGCCCCGCCGAACCCCCGTCCGCCGAACTCCCCGGGCCGCCGCCCTCGCGTCGCCGCCCGCGCGCCCTCGAACGCGCCCGCGCCGGGGCCGCACCACGTCCGGCCCGCCGTTCACTCCCCGCGGAGTTCGGCGGCGAGCGGCCCGTCGCCGGTCACCTCGGCGCGCCCGTTCCTGACCGCCTCGGCGAGGGTCAACTCGCCCCGTCCGAGCGCGAGACACGCTGCGACGTCGAGCGCGATACGGGCATCGGCACGGGCGGCCGGGCCGTCCCCGTACACCACCGCATCGGCCGACGGCTCCCCCGCACCGCGGTCCATGTCCGCGGTGTCGCCTCCCGCACCGCGCCCCGTGCCGAGCGCACCTCCCCCGGCGCGCACATGGAACTCTCCCTCGTCCAGGCGGACTTCGACGACCCCCGCATGCGTCGTCCCGTCCAGGACGCGCAACAACGGCAGCGCGAACCAGTGCGCCCGTACGGCATCGGTGGGCCGCCGTTCGTCGAGCGCGGGCGCCCCCCATTCGGCGAGCGCGGAGAGCACGGGCAGCAACCCGCGGCCGCGCTCCGTCAGTTCGTACACCGAGGCCGCGGCGGGCGGCGGAAGCCGGCGGCGGGTGGCCAGACCGTTCTGCTCCATGTCCTTGAGCCGGGAGGCGAGGACGTCCGTGCTGACACCCGGCAGGTCCGCGTGGAGGTCCGTGTAGCGGCGCGGGCCCGCCAGCAGTTCACGGACGATCAGCAGGGTCCACCGGTCGCCCACGGAATCGAGGGAGCGCGCGGTGGCGCAGAACTGGTCGTAACTCCGGCGGCGGGGCGGACGCGTTGCGGCTGGTCGCTGACGTGGCATGCGACGCAGTCTAGACATGTTGTTGGACTTTCCAAGCCCGAGCTTGGTAAAACCAAGTATCGCAATCGGATCGGGGAGGCCACCGCATGGAATTCCGGCAGTCCAGCAAGCTCGACGAGGTCTGTTACGAGATCCGGGGCCCGGTCATCGAGCACGCCAACGCCCTGGAGGAGGCGGGCCACAGCGTGCTCCGCCTCAACACCGGCAACCCCGCGCTGTTCGGTTTCGAGGCGCCCGAGGAAGTCGTCCAGGACGTGATCCGGATGCTTCCGCAGGCGCACGGCTACACCGACTCGCGCGGCATCCTCTCCGCGCGCCGAGCGGTGGTGCAGCGCTACCAGGCGATGGGACTGACGGATGTCGGCGTCGACGACGTCTTTCTCGGCAACGGCGTCTCCGAGCTGATCTCCATGGCCGTCCAGGCGCTGCTGGAGGACGGTGACGAGGTCCTCGTCCCGTCTCCCGACTACCCGTTGTGGACGGCGGTGGTGACCCTCGCGGGCGGCAAGGCGGTGCACTACGCCTGCGACGAGGCCTCGGACTGGAATCCCGACCTGGAGGACATGGCCTCGAAGATCGGCGACCGCACCAAGGCCGTCGTGATCATCAATCCGAACAACCCGACCGGCGCCGTCTATCCGCGCGAGATCCTCGAAGGCATCCTCGATCTGGCGCGCAGGCACGGCCTGATGGTGTTCGCCGACGAGATCTACGACCAGATCCTCTACGACGATGCCGAGCACCACACCGTGGCGTCCCTCGCCCCCGACCTGCTCTGCCTCACGTTCAGCGGCCTGTCGAAGACGTACCGCGTCGCGGGCTTCCGCTCCGGCTGGCTGGTGATCTCCGGCCCGCAGCAGCACGCCCGCAGCTATCTGGAGGGGCTCACCACCCTCGCTTCCATGCGTCTGTGTCCCAACGCGCCCGCGCAGTACGCCATTCAGGCGGCGCTCGGTGGCCGGCAGTCGATCCGGGAACTGGTCGCGCCCGGCGGCAGGCTGCACGAGCAGCGGAACCGGGCCTGGGAGAAACTGAACGAGATCCCCGGCGTCTCGTGCGTGAAGCCGAAGGGCGCGCTGTACGCGTTCCCGCGCATCGACCCGAAGGTGCATCCGATCGTCGACGACGAGAAGTTCGTCCTGGACCTGCTGCTGCGGGAGAAGATCCAGGTCGTACAGGGCACGGGCTTCAACTGGCCGCGGCCCGACCACTTCCGGATCCTGACACTCCCGTACGCTGACGACCTCGACGCGGCCATCAGCCGCATCGGCCGTTTCCTGACCGGATACCGCCAGTGATCGGATGCCCCTCGTGACCTGCTCCGCATGCCGTGTTCCCGTCCTCACCCAGTTCGCCTCGCCCGACCTCGTCGGACCGATCGTCGAGGGCGGAGTCGATCCGGCGACGGACCCCGCCTGGGCGGAGTCGGGTGCCGTGTCACGGGACGAGTACGCGCGCTGGTCCGGTCATCTGTGCGGTATGACCTGCCTGCGCATGGTGCTCGGCGCCGGGGCCCCGTCCCTGTTCGCCCTGCGCGACGGGGCGGTCCGGTACGGCGCGTACACACAGGACGCGGAGGGCGTGATCCGAGGGCTGATCTACGCCCCGTTCGCGGAGTACGTCCGGGAGGTGCACGGTCTCGACGCCACGGTCCACCGTCATTTGTCGTCACGGGAGATCCTCGGCCTGCTGGACGGCGGCCGTACGGTCCTGGCGTCGGTGCACTACGGCATCCTGAGGCCGGAACTGTCTCCTCCGGGACGGGGCGGACACCTGGTACTGCTGACATCCCGCACGGCCGACGGCACCGGCGTCCACTTCCACAACCCGTCCGGCACGACGGCCGGAACGCGCGCCGCGGACCTTTCCCTGCCCGGCTTCGAGCGCTTCTTCGCGGGGCGTGGTGTATCGCTGGCGGCACGCGACACCCCGCCGACGGAGTGCGGTGCGCCGGAGCCGGTGCGTTTGCGGCGGAACGCGCCGGACACGTGATCAGGAACGGGAGCGGGCCCGGAGGCGTAGCCGGCCCCCGGGCCCTGAGAGTGCCACCCGTGCGGCACGCCGACACTTTTAAGGATCCGTGTCAGGTTTATGTCGTCGCGTCCTGCCTTTAGACCATCGGAGACCGAAGCTCTCCGAGCCGGAGTCGAACCGGCATTTCGACGCCCATGGGCACGGACCCGAGCGATTCGGCGATGGGTGGCGAATGCTGAGCCTGGAGCAAGAGTCTGAGATTGATCGCGGTCTGCCTCTGCCAGTTGGGCCACCCCGGCCCGTTGGTGCGACGGGCGCACCGAGTGCCGGGGGGAGGACTCGAACCTCCACTGGAACCGCGTCGTCACGACAAGCCTCAGTTTCAGCTTGCGCTCCTCGCGCGCCCCGGCCGTAGTGGACGGCCGGGGAGTCCATGGTCGGTCACCCGAAGAGGTAACCGAATATCGCATCACCCACCCGCTGGTCGGTGACATCCACGCCGTTGGCCTCCTCGCGGGCGAACTTCACGGCCTGCTGGAGTTTCTCCACCCGGTCCAGCAGTTCGTTGACGCGCCGCGCGGGGAGGGCACCGGAGAACTTCACGGTCGTCCAGTAGCCGATCGGAACGTCCTCGTAGTACACCTCGACCTGCGCCGGGTGCTTGTCGGTCGCCTCCGCCTTCACGTGGTTGCGGGGAACCTTCTTCGTACGGAGCGTCCGCACCGGCTCGGTCTTCCAGGAGTCCGTCGACGGGTCCTGGATCCACGCCTCGGCGGCGTCGAGCACCGGAAGCTTGCGGACGAACGTGTTGATGTCCGTCAACTGCTTCTCCAGGAAGAGCAGATACGACACCGGCACGTCGCTCACGAGCACCTGCCCGTCGACCTTCACGTCCGCACGGGCGGTGCAGTTCGCCCAGTCCTTCGTGGCGGTCACATCGAAGAGGCGGGTCAGGGTCGTCGCGGTCTGCCTCAGCACGTCCTCGGCCTTGACCTGCACCAGGGTCGACTCGGGCGGCAACTGCTCGCCCTCCTCGTCCTTCGGCTGGTAGGTCCGGGAGATCCCGGCCAGCAGACCGGTCTTCTGAAGGCCGTGATGCGCCGCCGTCAGGTCCTGGTGTGCCTTGGACTTGACGCCCTTCTCCACTGCGATGATCTGATTGAGTTTCGCCACGTCAAGGAAGCTAGCAGCGTCAAGTCCACGACTGCCACCGATTTCCCGCACCTTCGTTCGAAGGGCTTACGTCTCCCGGACCGGCCCAGAACCGGCACGGGACCGCCGTCGGCCCACCCACCGGGGGCTGACCTTCGGTTCGCCGTCGGGGCCGCTCGTCGGTTCTCCGTCGGCAATGGTCAGAGTGTGTCTGCGGGGCCTTCGGCCCGGTCGGCCAGAGCGGCAGTGAGGTCGACCTCGACCAACTGGCCGGGGAAGCCCAGGCACGCGACACCCAGCAGTGTGCTCGCGGTGGTGAAGGCGGACCCGATGGCCGAGGTGGTGAGCCTGCGCCAGGCGTCCCCCAGGACCGCGACGTCGTCGCCGACCACGTAGACCACCGACCGTACGACCTGGGACGGCTCGGCACCCACGGCCGCAAGTGCCACAAGGGCGTTGGCCACCACCTGGTCGATCTGGGCTTCGAGATCCCCCGGACCCACCAGCGCACCGGATCGGTCGAGCGGACACTGGCCGGCCAGGAACGCGGTCCGGCCGGACTCCACCACCGTGATGTGGTGATAACCGGGTGTGGGGTGCAAACCGTTCGGGTTGATTCTGCTGATCTCCGTCGCCATACGCCCGAGCCTGACGATGCCGCCCGGTGGACGCAACCGCCCGCCGCCCCGATGCTGCTGCTCGATCTGGTCGCGGGCGCGGTGACCATGAAGAGGATCGACGACATGGCCTGGGAGCACCTGGCTTCGGTGCACGGCGCGAACCGCGCCGCGTCCCAGCGGGAGGACGAGTCGTTCCGTAAGGCGCGGCTGATCGTACTGCCGCTCGTCGCCGTCCTGCTGATCGTCCTCCTCGTCATCGCCACGAGCTGAAACGCCGGACCCGGGACACGGCTTCGGAACGGGCCGGCACCGGGGCGGCCTCGGGACGCGAGCCGGAGGCGGGAGAGGTGTCAGCCTCCGCCGAGTGCCATGAGCGTGCCGACGGGGTCGGTGTCCGGAGTGGCGCGGGGCCACCAGTCGTCCTCTCCCGGTTCGGACTCGTAGCCGTACCAACGGCCGTCATGGCCGAAGCGGAGCTGAAGTGTTCCGTCGGGGTGCGTGAGGCGGTTGCGCCAAGGATGGAAGCGGGGGAAGTCGGCCGCGGCGAGCGTGGGGCGGGCCCGGTCGAAGGGGCCGGCCGGAGGGTCCCAGGGCGTTTCGAGGACGGCCAGCCCTTCGGCACCGCCCTGGCGCCAGGCGGCGACGGCTCGCGCCAGATCGGTGGGGGTACGGCCGGTGGCGTACGCGAGTTCACGGTAGAGGGCGCGGGTGGTCGCCGTGAGCCCGGCGGTGGGGCGGGACGCGGCCAGTCGTACCGCGTCCTGCCACGGGGTGAGGCGGGCGAGCGGGTCGATGCCGGTGGTGAGGAGCGTGTGCGCGCGTGCCGCCGCGTCCGTGGCGAGGTGATCGAGGGCGAGCGGGTCCCGGGCACCGGGCAGACCCGGGTACGCGGGCGGCTGCCCCGGGTGCTCCGGGACCGGGAGCGGGGCGGGAAGCGGCGGGAGGGGGCGGTCGGCAAGGGCTTCGCGGGCGGGCACCGACGGTGTCGTGGGGGCGCAGGGGCGTTCCCGGGCCTCGTGCGCGGCGTTGCGGTGGCCCAGTTCTTCCAGGAGTTCGCGTTCGCCGCGGCCACGCAGCAGCAGGAGGACGAACGGGTCGGTGTCCAGGAGCCGGGCCATCTGGTAGCAGAGCGCGGACACGTGCTTGCAGGGCCGGCCGCGGTCGGGGCAGGTGCAGTCGGGGTCGAGGTCGTCGGGGGCGGGCAGCAGCACGACGCCCGCCTCGGCCGCCGCGTCGACCAGTGAGTGGGGCATCTCCTTGTCGAGCAGTGCGGCCAGGTGGCCGGGGCGGGCGGCGACCGCGTCGAGAAAGGTGTCCCAGTCCGGGTCGGTGAGCACCCGCAGGCGCAGTTCGGTGCGGTAGGGGCGGGGGCGGCTGCCGTGGACGTAGGCGACGACGCGACCGGGGGTGACCGTGATCGCGGCGACCTTGCCGCTGTCGGCGTACGTACGGCCGCGGGCGAGCCGTGCCTCGTCCATCGACAGGGATTCCAGGGCGTCCACCCAGGCGCGTCCCCACCAGCTGTCCGCGAAGGGTTCGTCGCCCTGGGAAGTGCGGGGCGGCACGGCCTCGAAGGTACGGCGCAGATCGTCCGGACCGGGACGCGGGCGCACGGCGGAACGGCTGTCGCCGACGACGCTCCGACGGCTCTCGGTACGGGCATCGGGGCCGGTCGGCCTGCGGCCCTCGGGGCGAGGATCGGGACCGGTGGGGCGACGGATTCCGGGGCGGGCATCGGGGACGGCAAGCCGACGGGCCTCGGTGCGGGCATCGGCGGCAAGACGGCGAACCTCGGCACGCGGGTCGGCAGCGGTGAGCCGACGGGCCTCGGCACGGGAGTCGACGGTGCGGGAATCGGCGGTGGAGGGCCGACGGGCCTCCGGGCGAGGTGTCATCCCGGCCTCCTGAGCGAGACGAGGTCTGCCAGATCACGGTCACTGAGCTCGGTCAACGCGGTCTCGCCGCTGCCGAGGACGGCGTCGGCCAGATCCCGCTTGGCCTTCAGCAGCTCACCGATCCGGTCCTCGACCGTGCCTTCCGCGATCAGCCGGTGCACCTGGACGGGTTGCGTCTGGCCGATGCGGTACGCCCGGTCCGTGGCCTGCTCCTCGACGGCGGGATTCCACCAGCGGTCGTAGTGGATGACATGGGCGGCCCGGGTGAGGTTCAGTCCGGTGCCCGCCGCCTTGAGGGAGAGCAGGAAGACCGGGACCTCACCCGACTGGAAGCGGTCCACCAGCCGTTCCCGCTCGGCCACCGGCGTACCACCGTGCAGGAGCTGGGAGGGGACGGCCCGCGCCGCGAGGTGGGCGGAGAGGAGCCGGGCCATCGTCACGTACTGGGTGAAGACGAGGACGGAGCCGTCCTCGGCGAGGATCGTGTCGAGGAGTTCGTCGAGCAGCGCGAGCTTTCCCGACCGGCCGACGAGGCGGGTCGGCTCCTCCTGCAGATACTGCGCGGGGTGGTTGCAGATCTGCTTGAGCGAGGTCAGCAGCTTCATGATCAGGCCGCGTCGGGCGATGCCTTCCGATGCCTCGATGGCTCCCATGGTCTCGCGGACCGCGGCCTCGTAGAGCGTCGTCTGTTCCCGGGTGAGGAAGACGGGGTGGTCGGTCTCCGTCTTGGACGGCAGCTCGGGCGCGATACCGGGGTCGGACTTCCTCCGGCGCAGGAGGAAAGGCCGGACCAGGCGGGAGAGCCGTTCGACCGCCTCGTCGTCGGCGAGCCCGGCTGCCGTCCCGGTGTTCTCGACGATACGGGCATGGCGGGCCCGGAACGCCTTGAGGGGGCCCAGCAGGCCGGGCGTCGTCCAGTCGAGCAGGGCCCACAGCTCGGAGAGGTTGTTCTCGACGGGGGTACCGGTGAGGGCCACCCTGGCCGGGGCCGGGATGGTGCGCAGCGCCTTCGCCGTGGAGGAGTGCGGGTTCTTCACGTGCTGGGCCTCGTCGGCGACGATCATCCCCCAGCCGTGATCGGCCAGTTGTGCCGCGCTGGAACGCATCGTGCCGTAGGTGGTGAGGACGAAACCGCCGTCGGGCTCGGCCAGCGTGCGGTCGGTGCCGTGGAAGCGGCGGACGGGCACTCCGGGGGCGAATCGGTTGATCTCCCGGTGCCAGTTGCCCAGCAGGGAGGCGGGGCAGACGACCAGGGTGGGCGCGGGGTGGGCACGGCGCAGGTGGAGCGCGATGAGGGTGATCGTCTTGCCCAGTCCCATGTCGTCGGCGAGACAGCCGCCGAGACCGAGCGAGGTCATCCGGTCCAGCCAGGCAAGGCCGTGGAGTTGGTAGTCGCGGAGTGTGGCGGCGAGACCGGGGGGCGGAGCGACGACGGTGGTGCCGGCGGTGATGCGGGCGCGGAGTGCGGCCAGGGCGCCGACGGGCACCGCCTCGATCGGCTCGCCGTCGACCTCGGCGCTGCCGGTGAGCGCCACGGAGAGTGCGTCGACCGGATCGAGCAGGCCGAGCTCTCGCTTGCGCGCCTTGCGGACGAGCGCGGGGTCGACCACGACCCACTGGTCGCGCAGGCGCACCACGGGTCGGTGCGCCTCCGCGAGGACGTCCATCTCCTGCTCGGTGAGCTGCTCGTCACCCAGGGCCAACTGCCAGTTGAAGGAGAAGAGTTGCTCGGCCTCGAAGAACGAGGTGCCGTCGGTGGCCGAGCCCGGGGCGGGCCGCACGACGGCGGTGGCGGTCAGGGAACGGGCGAGCTCCCTGGGCCAGTGGACGCCCACCCCGGCCGCGGCCAGCCGCGTCCCGGCCTCGCCCAGCAGCTCGTACAGCTCGTCCTCGTCGAGCGCCAGCACATCGGGCACCGGCTGATCCAGCAGCCGCTCCAACGGCGACCAGACGCGAGCGGCCCGGCGCAGCGCGAGCACGGCGTCGATCCTGGCCCGCGGGCCGAACGGCTCCCCCGCCCCGCCGTGCCACAGTGTGGCCGCGTCGACGACATGGGTCGGGTCGGCCAGGCTGTGCACCTGGGTGATCGCCGCGGCGGCATGGCGCGCGGCGCTGATCGCCCCGGCGGCGCTGATCGCTTCGGTCGCGCCGGCCTTCCCATGCGGATCGACCGCCTCGGTCGCGCTGCCCCTCCCGGCCGCGCTGCCCCTCCCGGCCGCCTTGATCGCCTCGGCCGCGCCGGTCGCCTCGTACGCGGCGGCTGTGTCGGTCGTGGCGGCCGTGTCGAAGAGTTCGTACGCCGACAGGTCGAGGCGCAGCGAGACCCGTACGCCCGCGTCGAGTCCGGCGGCGACGTCGACGGCCCAGGCACGGGCCCCGGGCAGGTGCTGGGCGTCTCGGGCAGCGAAGGGCGCGCCCATCGCGTATGCGGCGGCCGGCGTGCGGGGCAGGGTGTCGGCCACGGCGTCGAGGAACGCCCCGAGCAGCCATTCCGGGTCGGGGAGCCGGAGCGGCGTACGGTCCGGGACCGGGGCTGCGTACCCCTCCGGCGGCATGGCGGCGGCGATGGCCCGCAGATGGGCGATGTCCTCGGCGTCACGCGGACCGGCCCGCCAGGCGTCGAAATCGTCACCCGTCAGGCCGGGGAGCAGCCTGCCGCGCGCCACCAGATTGAGCGCCTGGAGCGCGGCGGCGCCCCAGCAGCGAGTGGCGGGATGGGCGAATCCGTGGTGCCGCGCACGCACGAGCAGAGGCAGCGCGTCGGTCACGGGCAGCAGGACCGCCGGCACGACGCTCCGACGGGCTCCGCCCCGCTGTCCGTGCCTGCGGACGACGGTGATCTCCGCGGTGGCGGCGCCGCGTGCGGCGGCCGAGCCCCCGCTCCCGGGATCCATGCGGTCCATGAGCGGGAGCGCGCCGCCGTCAGGGTCCCAGAAGGCGACGTGTCCGTCCCTCGGCAACGGCGTGGGCAGGAAGGTGGCGGCACACCCGAGGAGACGGACGGCGGAGGCGTCGGTGTCCGGCTGGTGCTGTGCCGTGCTCATCGGTCCCCTCCCCTACCGCTCCGGTCGTCTCGATCGCCTTGATCCTCATGACTCCTGCGAGTCTAGGCGGGGGGTCCGACAATCGGCTTCGCGGCGGCGTTCCCGCAGGCGGGACGCCATATGCAGCCCGTTCGCCGCGCCGGTCCCGGAACGGGGGCGAGGGAGGCGAAGGGGCCGGATCAACGGATCAGTGCGGAGCGAGCGGCTTCGACGGCTTCGACGGCTTCGAACGAGGGGGTCGCGTGGGATCGGACGACGAGGAGGACGGGGAGGACGAGGAGGACGGGGACGCCGGCGAGGCCCCGGGGGGCGGCGAAGGCGTGGACGCGGGCGCGGAGGACACGGACGCGGGCGGCGGAGCGGGCGAACGCTGCGGCGGGCGCGGCCTCGGGTGCGCCTGCTGTGTCTGCGCGGAGCGCTGCGCCTGTGCGGGACGCTGTGTCGGCGAGGGGCGTGGCGCCTGCGTCGGGGACGCGGAGGGCCGGGAGGGGCGGAGGGCCTGCTGCGAGGCGGGCGCCGCGTCCTGAGGTACGGACGGTTGGGCACGCTCCAGGAAGCGGAGCAGCTCCACCGGGAACGGGAGCACCAGCGTGGAGTTCTTCTCGGCGGCGACGGCCACCACCGTCTGCAGCAGCCGCAGCTGCAACGCGGCGGGCTGGGAGGACATCGCGCTCGCCGCCTCGGCGAGCTTCTTCGACGCCTGGAGCTCGGCGTCCGCGTTGATCACACGGGCGCGACGCTCACGGTCGGCCTCGGCCTGACGGGCCATGGAGCGCTTCATCGTCTCCGGAAGCGAGACGTCCTTGATCTCCACCCGGTCGATCTGCACGCCCCACCCGACCGCCGGGCTGTCGATCATCAGTTCCAGGCCCTGGTTCAGCTTCTCGCGATTGGACAGGAGATCGTCCAGATCGCTCTTGCCGATGATCGACCGCAGCGAGGTCTGCGCCATCTGCGACACCGCGAACCGGTAGTCCTCCACCTGGATCAACGCGCTCGCGGGGTCGACCACCTTGAAGTAGATGACGGCGTCCACCCGTACCGTCACGTTGTCCCGGGTGATGCCGTCCTGCGCCGGCACCGGCATCGTCACGATCTGCATGTTGACCTTGCGCAGCCGGTCGATACCGGGGACCACCATGGTGAAGCCGGGCCCGCGCACGTCGTCGCGCAGCCTGCCGAGCCTCAGGACGACGCCCCGCTCGTACTGTTTGACGATCTTGGCCGCCGCGGCCAGGTACAACACGCCCGCCGAGGCCGCCGTCACTACCGCGATCACAAGATCCTGGACCATGACGGCCCCCTGAAAGCCGGAAGACTTAATACCACGGTATGCCTAGTATCCACCGATATAAAGGCATTCATGTGGCGGTGCACCTGCCGACACGCGCCCCCACGCCAACAACCGGATCAGCTACGAGAGGGCCCCTTCGCCCGCCCGGCCGCACACCGGATGCCGGGGCGTCGGGGGACGGGCAGGGTGGCCAGCATCGGCACGCGCCGGTTCCGGCGGTGCCGGCGGTACCGGCACATCCGATGGCGCCGACGAACGACCGGACGAGACAGACGAGGATCCGCCCATGCCCGTGATCGATCACCGACGCCGCCGTCTCGGCATCGCCGCCGTGACCACGCTCCTGGCCCTCACCGTCGCGAGCTGCTCCGGTCTCGGCCGGACCGCGGTCGGACCGGTCACGTACACGACCGAGCGGGATGCCACGGTCACACTGCACAGCCCGCTGGTGAGAGGCTGCCACAAGCTCGACCCCGCGGGCGCCAAGGCGGTGAGCAACGGCACACTCGTCGACATCATCCTGTACCCCACACCCGACTGCACCGGGCCGGGCTCGACCTACCTCGCGACCACGTTCACCGACGTCAACGCCGCCAGTGCGCCTCCGTGGCACAGTTTCCGTACGGTTCACTGACCCTCGCCGTACGCTTCGCCGCCGCCGGTTCCCCCACCTCCCGCCTGCCTCCTTCCTTCCTCCCTCTTACGGTGTTCCGTCTTCTCACGATGTTCCGTCACACCGAGCGGCGGGCCACCAGCGCCGCGCTGATGTGCTGGAGGTCGGCCGGACGGGACGGGGAGAGGCCCGTCAGGCGGTCGATGCGGCGGATGCGGTAGTCGACGGTGTTGGGGTGGATGTGCAGGGCGGCCGCGGTGGTCCTCCGGTCCAGGCCGAGTTCGAGGAACGTCTCCAGGGTGTGCAGCAGTTCGGGCTTGGTCTCCAGTGGCCCCAGCAGCCGCGCCAGCCCGGGCAGCGCCTCGCTGGGCCGGCTGAGCTGGTACTCCAGCAGGACATCGGCGAGCCGGTACAGGCCGGGCGGGCGACCGGTTCGGGCGACCAGGTCGACGATCTCGGAGTTGCGGGCCACGGCGGCCGGAACGGCTTCCGGTTCCGCGGTCTCCGCGGCGGCCGTGACGGGGACCCCGGCGGCGCGGGCCGCCTCGTCGATCAGCTCGCACAGCCCGCCCGGACCATGCCATTCCGACGGCTCCTCGGCGGGCAGCAGCACTGTGCCGCCGGACGTGTCGAGGGCGGTGAGCACCGGTGTACCCGCGTAGTGGTCGAGGACCGTACGGATCCGGCGGATCTTGCGCCGGGCCGCGACACCGGCACCCGGCCCTTGCCCGGTTCCCGCCCCCGACGTCATGACGGACCCTGCCCCCGACTCCGCTCCCGCCCCTGCTCCCGGCTCCGCTCCCGCCCCTGCTCCCGGCTCCGCTCCCGCCTCGGCTCCAGCCCCGGAGCCCACTCCCGCCCCGGCCTCGGGCTCAGCACCGGAGTCCGCCCCCGCCCCCGCTCCCGCTCCCGCTCCCGCTCCCGACGACTGGGCCAGTTCGTCGGGGTGCGGCGCCAGTGCCAGGGTCAGCGCGAGGTACCGCGCGGCCGGGCGGGGCCCGGTGGGGTGTGTGAAGCGGTCCAGCGGCTCGCCGGCCAGCAGAGCGGTCATCAGGGCGTGCCGTCCGCCGTGCTCCTGACTGTCGAGGATCCGCCGCGCCTCCAGATAGGCGCCGCTGACGGCGGACGTCAACTGCCGTTGGAGCACCATGATGCGGTCCGTGATCTCCAGGACCACGGGAAGATCGCCGGGCAGCGCCTCCTTCGCCGCCTCCTGCCAGCACATGGCCGTGCCGACCTGGTACGCCGTGAGGATCGCGTCCAACGGGACGCCCTCCTCCGCCCGCTGCGCCGCGGAGTCGCGCTGCTGGGTCAGTTCGGCCTCGGTCGCATGACGCCGGTACTCGACGATGTCGGCGAAGAGGCGCAGGTTGTGCTGGACGATGTCCGCGATGTCGCCGGAGATCTCCTCGCGAGGAAGGTCCGCGTAGACCGGTAGGTCGGAGAGGAGCCGGGCGACGACCCGCCCGGTCAGGGCGGGGGCACGGGCACGCAGGCGTGCGGCCACCGGACGGCCCGCGATGGTCAGCGGGGCGGAATCCGGCCGCCCGGAGCCGTGCCGTTCACCGCACGCGACGAGCCGCTGATTGTCACGCGTCACAAGTTCTCCCGCGGAAGTCTGCGCTACCAACCAGTTAAACGACGGCACCCGAGTCTGCATGATGACCGGCGTCACACGCCATGCCCCACCTCACCCCCACCGCCGGAGGAATCTGTGAACTCACCGCAGACAAAGGGCTTCTGTCGTTCCATCAGAACATTCCTGAGTGCGGTCGCCCTGGCCGGCCTGGCCGTGGGGACCGGAGCGGCACCGGCGTCCGCAGCCGCCACCGACGGCCCCATGTCCTACGTCGCGCTCGGCGACTCGATGGCTTCCGGTCCGCTCGTCCCGGACATCACGGGCCCGGTGGCCTGCGGGCGGTCGACGCACAACTACCCGCACGAACTCGCGGCGCGGCTCGGCGCCTCGCTCCGGGACGTCACATGCAGTGGCGCCGCGTCGAAACACATGACCGAGAAGCAGTCGCTCTCGCTCCTCGACATCCCGATGGGATCTGCCCCGCCCCAGTTCGACGCGTTGCGCCCGGACACCGACCTGGTGACCCTGACCATCGGCGGCAACGACGCCGGGCTCGTCGGCATCGCACAGAAGTGCACCACTCTCGACCCGAACGCCACCCCGTGCAAGGAGAAGTACACCGAGGGCGGCGTGGACCAAGTGGCGCAGCGCATCGCGGAGTTCGCACCGAAGCTGGGTGTCGTGCTGGACGCGATCCGCCAGCGCTCGCCGCACGCCCGGGTGGTCGTCACGGGGTACGGCCTCTACATCAAGCCCGGCGGCTGCTGGCCGCTGCAGCCGGTCCTCCCGGTGGACGCCGACTTCCTGCAGGGCAGCGTCGACCGGATGAACACGGCGATCGCGGAGCAGAGCGCCGCGCACGGCGCCGAGTACATCGACCTGGCCACGCCGAGCGTGGGACACGACGCCTGCCAGACCCCGTCGGACAAGTGGGTCGAGGGGTACGTCCCGACCGCGGCCGCCGCCCCGCTGCACCCCAACCGGAACGGCGAGGCGAACTACGCCGCCATCATCGGCGCCCGCATACAGGGGAGTTGACCCCGTTGCGGCACCGACTGCTGCGCGGGCCGGCGGCGGTGGCGCTCTGCGTCGCCGCCGCGCTCGTGCCGACCGCGCCGACGGCACGGGCCACCTCACCGCACGCGACCACGCCACCGGCACAGACCGCCATCGCACCGCAATCGCCACAGGCCATCACCGCACCACGACGACCGCGGCCCGCCGCACCCCCGGCACAGGCCGGCCCGCCGCACGGACCGGGCTGCGATCCGCTGGCGCCCACCGAGTGCCTGCTTCCGTTCCCCAACGACTGGTACACCCGGCCCGATCCGAGCACCGACACCGGCCGCCGAGTGGCCTTCACCTCAGCGGGGCTGCCGCGGGCCGCGACCGGGCTTCCCGTCGACCCGACGGCCTGGAACCGGTCCGACGGCTTCTCCCCCGGCTCCGCGCTCATCGCCCACGTGCCCGGCCTCGACCTGGCGGCGACCGGCGCGGCCCCGCTCACCGACATCGGCCGCTCCCTCGCCCCGGACGCACCCGTCGTACTGCTGGACACCCGGACCGGGGAACGCTGGCCGTACTGGGCCGAGTCGGACGTGAACGCGACGGCCCCGGCACGCCGCGCGCTGCTGATCCACCCGGCCCGCAACTTCCGCGACGGCCATCACTACGTCGTCGCCCTGCGGCGGCTCAAGGACGGCGCCGGGCACACGATCCCCGCCGCCGCGCCGTTCGCCGCCGTCGTCGGCAGGCCGCTCCCCACCACTGACCCGCTGCACGCGCGCCAGCGCCAACTCGGCCCCGCTCTCAGGGCATTGCGCCGCGCCGGGGTGGGGTCCGAGGATCTCCACCTCGCCTGGGACTTCACCGTCGCGAGCACGCGCGCTCTCACCAGCGACCTGTTCACCATCCGCGACGACGCGTTCCGCCGACTCGGCCGTCGCGCCCCCGCCTTCACCGTCACCGGTGTCACCGACCTCACGACCGAACAGGACCCGAGGATCGCCCGGGAGGTGACGGGCCGGATCAGTGTGCCCGGGTACCTGAACCCGCCGGGCGGACCGCCCGGCTCCGTCCTCGACCGGGGCCGCGACGGAACCCCGCAGCGGCTCCCCTCGAACACCCAGGTCGCCGAGTTCCGCTGCGAAATACCGCGCTCCGCGTTCCGCATCCCCTCCCGCCCCGCCCTGTACGGGCACGGCCTTCTCGGCCGCCGCTCCGAGGTCGGCGCGGGCAACGTCAAGGCGATGGCGGCGGAAGGCGGCTTCACGTTCTGCGCGACCGACTGGATCGGGATGGCCGAGGAGGACGTCCCCGTGGTGCTCGGCGCGCTCGCGGACCCGAACCTCTTCCCCGCCATTCCGGAACGCAGCGAACAGGGCATGCTCAACGCCCTGTTCCTGGCCCGCACCCTGATCCACCCCGACGGGCTGACCGCCGACGCCGCCTTCCGCGACGGCGAGGGACGCCCGCTCGTCGACATCCGGCACGGCATCGCGTACGACGGAAACAGCCAGGGCGGAATCCTCGGCGGTGCCCTCGTCGCCGCCTCGCCCGACATCCGCCGCGCGGTCCTCGGTGTCACCGGCATGAACTACGGCCTGCTCCTGAACCGCAGCGTCGACTTCGCACCGTTCCAGCAGGTCCTGAACCTCTCCTACCCGGACAAGCTGCGGCAGCAGATCGTCCTCCAGTTGTTCCAGATGGTGTGGGACCGCGGCGAGACCAACGGGTACGCGAACCATCTCACCGACCACCACCAGGTCCTGTTGCACATCGCGTACGGGGACCATCAGGTCGCGAACGCGGCGGCCGACGTGGAGGCGCGCACCATCGGCGCCCGTCTCCTCACCCCGGCGCTCACGGCCGGCCGCAGCCCGGACACCGTTCCGTACTGGGGCATCCGGACCGTCGGCCGTGGTCAACTCCCCTACCGGGGCTCCGCGATGACGGTGTGGGACAGCGGTACGCCCAGCCCGCCGGTCACCAACACCCCGCCCATGGGGCCGCAGTACGGCCGCGACCCGCACTCCGACCCCCGCAACTCGTCGGCCGCCCGTCAGCAGAAGGCCACCTTCCTGACCACCGGCCGTGTCATCAATGTCTGCGGCGACACACCGTGCACCGCGGCCCCCGCTTCCTGACACCCCGCTCCAGCCCAGGGAAACACCGCCAGCCTCCCAGGAAACGCCGACCTCCCACCCGGAGAACTACAGACCCCCGGGAATGCAGACAAGGAGCACCATGCGCACGCACCGCATCACCCACGCCGCCGTCCTGGCCGCCCTGCTCGCCGGCACCGTCCTGGTCCCGCCCGCCGTCGCCGCCGCGCCGGACGCCTCACCGAAAGCGGGAGCCGCCGCCACGGTACGGGCCGCCGTGCCGTTCACCTCGGCGTCCGCCCAGCGCGCCGCGGACGGCGGTCACACGCTCTCCTGGTCGTCCCCCGCCGGATCGGTGACCGTCACCGCCGTCGCCTCACCCGACGCCACCACCGGCATCCCGGTGGGCACCGCGCCCGGCACCGGCTCGCTGACCGTCCCCGCCGGGACGCTCCCCGAGGCCGGACGCTGGTACTTCCGGCTGACGCCGGACAGCGGCTCACCCCTCGTCGTCGCCGACCGTTCGCTCGGCATCGAATCCGCACGCAACTTCCGTGACATCGGCGGCTACCGCACCACCGACGGCCACTGGGTGCGCTCCGGCCTGGTCTACCGCTCCAACAAGCTCAGCGGCCTCACCGACGCCGAGCAGCAGCGGCTGGTCTCCCAGCGCGTCACCCTCGACGTGGACCTGCGCAACGCGATCGAACGGCACGAGGACCCCGACCGGCTGCCCGCGGGCGTGAAGTACCAGGTCGCGGATGTCGCGTCGCTCAGTCACGGCCTCCGCTTCCACGACTCGGCCCTGACGACCCTGGCCAAGGCCATCGCGGCCGGGCTGCTCTCCGGCTCGTCCGACCTCGGTCAGTCCATCGGCTACCCGTTCATGGTCGACTTCGTGGGCGCCGACTACGCGTTCCGCGATCTGCTCACCGCCGTCGCCACGAACGGCTCCGGCGCGACCGTCTTCCACTGCAGCGCGGGCAAGGACCGCACCGGCTGGGGCACGGCCGTCCTGCTCACCCTGCTCGGTGTCCCGCGCGACACCGTCGAGGCGGACTTCCTCGCCAGCAACCAGTACACCGGCAACCCGAAGGCCGTCGAACTCGGCTGGCTGCGCGCGGCCTTCGCCGAGGCGGACCACCTGTACGGCGACTTCGACACCTACGTACGGGAAGGGCTGAAGATCGACGACGCGACGGTGGCCGCGCTGCGCGCCAAGCTGCTGACCGACTGACGCAACCGGCCACCGCGCGGACACCGGTCCACGTCCGCCGACCCGACGTCACCGGCCCTCACGCGGAGGATCGTTGCCGAACGCCGCACACACCCGCTCCCCGGCCGGTGTGTGCGGCGGACGACGGACGGGTTCCGTCAGCACATCGGATAGCGGTCGGCGGGCCACACGAGCGATTGCTCGAACTCCAGGCACAGATCGTCGGCCAGCCCACCGATCACCGTGCGCCCCTCGGTCGCCACCAGCCAGGACGGCGGAAGGTGGACGTCGCCGTGGCGGGCACCGAGCAGATTGCCGCAGACCGCCCCGGTGGAGTCGCTGTCGCCGGAGTGGTTGACCGAGAGCAGCAGCGCCTGCGCCACCTGCTCGGCGCCCGGCAGCACCAGGGCGCAGTACACGGCGATGGCCAGGGCCTCCTCCGCGACCCAGCCCGCGCCCAGGGTCTCCACCTTCTCGGCCGTCGGCTGCCCTTCGGCGGCCAGGTCCACCGCGGCGCGCAACGCCGCCGCGGTCTCCTCGTGCCCCGGATGGCGGCCCAGCAGTTCCATGGCCCGCAGCACCGCGCCCGCCATCGAGTCGCCCTCCAGGAGATGGGCGACGATCGCCGCGAGCGCGCCGGCCGCGTACCCGCCGGTCGGATGGCCGTGGGTGATCTGCGCGCACCAGTAGGCGAGCCGGAAGCCCTCCTCCGCGTCGGCCCCCACCAGGCCGAACGGCGCCGACCGCATCACGGTGCCGCACCCCTTGGACCCGGTGTTCACGGGGCCCGGCCCACCGAGCCGGGCCACCGGCTCCGGTACATGCCCGGTGGCGAGACCGGTCAGGCAGGCGTTGCCGGGTGCCCTGCGCGCGTACAGCCAGGGCTCCAGCCTGAGCCGCCCGGTCCGCACCGGGTCGTCGCCGCCGCGAGCCGGCGGAGCGGGGTGATTCTGGGTGTCCAGCCAGCGCAGATAGGCGTTCCGCAGCAACGCGGTCTCGGCGCCGCCGATGCCCTTCGCCGCCGCCCGGGAATGGGCCCTGATCAGCCCCTCGACCGTGAACAGCGTCATCTGGGTGTCGTCCGTGACCCGGCCGACAACGCCTTCCTCGTCCGCGAGGAGCCCCTGCACGCCATGCTCACCATGCGCGCGCCGGATACCGGCGAGCGAAAGGAACTCCACCGGATTCCCCAGGGCGTCCCCTATCGCCCCGCCCAACAGACAGCCCCGCACCCGCGCCCTGCGGCCTGTGCGGTGCTCCCATGACGCGCCGTTCACACACGATCCCCTCGACTCGCTGCCGACCCGGATCGGTGTCGACATGTCCCCAAAACGCCGTCGCAGGTCCATCCTGGTAGGAGAGGCGATCACCATGCGTACCGGTAACGAACCGACGACCGCCCGTAGTCCTCTGCGACTGCGGCTGTGCCTGAGTCTATGGGGGCTGGCCTGGGCCGTCTTCGGCCTGACCGCCTTCACGCTGGCCGGCCACCCGGGCTGGGCCGCCGCCTGCGGTCTGCTGCTCCTGCTGGTCCTCGCGGACATCGTGGTGATCGTCCACCACATCCACCAGGGCCCGCACTACCAACCGGGCCGCGACATCCCGCCGTACGAACCCGACCACGGCGGACGCGGACGGTACGGTCACTGACCCGCCGTTGTGTGCCGCTCCTGGGCCGTCGGACCGCGCCGGAAGGCCGGTCCGCCCCGGAGGGCCGGCCGTCCCCGGGACGTCAGTTCCCGGTCCGGAAGCGGGCCGCCTCCGGATACTCCGGCTTCGGATCGAGCGCGGCGGCCGGCCGGAAGTGACGGACGGACCGCTCGGATCGGCCGGACCGCTCGAAGGTGCGGGCGAGCGCGCAGTGCGCGAAGGCGCTGTCCTCGTCCCGGCCCGACAACCGCGGCTGCCCGGGCCCTTGGCCGTGGCCGTCTCAGCCCTTGGCCGCGGCCCGCCGGGTCAGCTCCGCCCACACCGCGCGGACCTGCGGCTCCAGTTCCTCCAACGGGCCGTCGTTGTCGATGACCAGGTCGGCCACGGCACGCCGCTGCTCCCGGGTGGCCTGCGCGGACATCCGGGCGCGGGCCTCGGACTCGGTCATGCCGCGCAGCCGTACGAGCCGGTCGAGCTGGGTCCGCGGACCGGCGTCCACGACGACCACCATGTCGTAGAGCGGGGCGAGCCCGTTCTCGGTGAGGAGGGGGACGTCGTGCACGACGATCGCGTCGGGGCCCGCCGCCCGTTCCAGTTCGGCGGAACGGGTTCCGACCAGCGGGTGGACGATCCCGTTGAGCGTGGCGAGCCGGTCGGCGTCGGAGAACACGATCGAGCCGAGCTTCGGACGGTCCAGGGCGCCGTCGGCGGTCAGCACGTCCGTGCCGAACGCGTCGATGACGGCCGCGAGACCGGGCGTCCCCGGCTCGACGACCTCGCGCGCGATCCGGTCCGCGTCGATCAGCACCGCCCCGTAGCCGGCGAGCAGCCGCGACACTTCACTCTTGCCGGCGCCGATACCACCGGTCAGGCCCACTTTCAGCATGCCGGGCAGCCTAGTGCGTGTTCCGAAAGTCCCGCCCGGCCCCCGGCGCCTGGCACGGCGCCTCGCCACGTTGCCGGGATCGTCCATGTACGCCCCGTACGAGGACGACCCTCCGCCTCGCGACGCACCGCACCGGACGCCGCGGGCCCCGCTCCTCGGGCGGACGACGCTCCTTTCGAAACACGCCCCAGTGCCGTGACCGGTGCCCCCATGAAGGCGGCCCGGGGCGAACGCTCAGGCATCCCCCTCACGCTCCGCGAGGAAGCGCTCGAATTCGCGGCCGATCTCGTCGGCGGACGGCAGCTCGACCGGCTCGGCGACCAGATTGCCCCGGGTCTCGGCACCCGCGACCGCGTCGTACTGGTGCTCAAGGCCCTCGACGAGCGAGACGAGCTCCTCGTCCCCCTGGCCGATCTGCCGCTCGATCTCGGTCTGGGTGCGGTGCGCCTCGGTGCGCAGCGCATGGGCGACGGACGGCAGGACCAGCCCGGTCGCGGCCGTGATCGACTCCAGGGCGGTGAGCGCCGCGTCCGGGTAGGCGGAGCGGGCGACGTAGTGCGGCACATGCGCCGCGACGCCGAGGACGTCGTGTCCGGCCTCCATCAGCCGGTACTCCACCAGGGCTTCGGCCGAACCGGGGACCTGCGCCTCGTCGAACGGGCTGCGGTGGCCGGGCATCAGGTCCGTGCGGTTCCCGTGCGGGGTGATGCCGACGGGGCGGGTGTGCGGGACGCCCATCGGGATGCCGTGGAAGTTGACCGCGAGGCGGACACCGAGGCGCTCGACGATCTGCTCGACGGCGGCGGCGAAGCGCTCCCACTCCACGTCCGGCTCGGGCCCTGAGAGGAGCAGGAACGGCGCCCCGGTGGCGTCCTGCACGACGCGGACCTCCAGCACCGGGGCCTCGTAACCCGCCCACCGGTCGCGCCGGAAGGTCAGCAGCGGCCGACGCGCGCGGTAGTCGACGAGCCGGTCGTGGTCGAAGCGGGCGACGACCTGGTGCGGCAGCGTTTCGAGCAGGCCGTCGACGATCTGCTCGCCGGTCTCACCCGCGTCGATGTACCCGTCGAAGTGGTAGAGCATGACCAGACCGGCCGATTCCTGGGCGAGCGCCATGTCGACGACGGCCAGCCCCTTCGGCTCCCATTCGTACAAACTCTGCGGATCAGGCACGGTTACCGCTCCTCCTCGTGTTCCTGGACAAGAACATCCGACAGGACATGAGCATTCCCGGACCGCAGCCCCTCGGACGACGGTTCACGGACCGTTCACGCCAGAACCTGTGCGAGAGCGCGGGCGCCCCGCGGCGCCATCGCCCTCCCCGCCGGGGAGGCACACACCGCCGACCCGCCGGGCCCCGCGCGATTCCACCAGGGCTCCCGCACGTCGCCGCACGACCAGGGGGCGACAGCCGGGGCGTTGGCGTTCACGCCGCTGAACTCACCTGTATGCCGAACGAGTTCACACCACACCACAGCACCGGCCACCGCCGCGAACCCTGGTCCATACCTTGACACTCCCCCACCACGTCCCTACCGTCACCGAGCGAAAGTTCAGGGACTCGCCCCATGTTCATGTACGAGGACGACATGAAGCACTCATGTCCGAGAGCGACGTGAAGCGAGCACGCCCCGGACTCCTCCGACGGGAAGGCACCCCACATGCGCACCCGCGTCCTGCTCCCCGCCCTGCTGGCCTCCGCACTCGCCGGCGGCGCCCTCTCCCTCGCCCCCGCCGCCGCGGCCACCACGGCCGAGGTCATCGACGTGAGCACCGCCGCCCAGCTCAAGTCCGCTCTCGCCGCCGCCGGCCCCGGCGACACGATCCGCCTCGCCGACGGCACGTACAAGGGGAACTTCAAGGCGACGGTCCCCGCCACCGCCTCCGCCCGGATCACCCTCACCGGCTCCGCCAGGGCGGCCCTCACGGCCGGCGGTGGCTACGGGCTGCACCTCGACGGCGCCTCCTACTGGACCGTCCGGGGCATCACCGTCACCGGCGGTCAGAAGGGCATCATGGCCGACGCCGCCACGAACGTCGTGATCGACTCCGTGACCGTGCACGATCTGGACATGGAAGGCGTCCACTTCCGCAGGTCCAGCAAGAACGGCGTCATCAAGAACTCGCGGATCCACGACACCGGCCAGGACGGCAGCGGCATGGGCGAGGGGGTGTACGTCGGCACGGCGGGGGATCTCTCCGACCGGAGCGACGGGGTCCAGATCCTGAACAATACGATCGGGCCCGGAGTCGGGGGCGAGAACATCGACATCAAGGAAGGCACCACCGGGGCGAGGGTCATCGGCAACACCTTCGACGGCAACGGCCTGACCGGTGCCAACTACGACGACTCCTGGGTGGATGTAAAGGGCAACGACGTCCTGGTCCAGGGCAACCGGGGCTCGCGTACGACGAACAACGGCTACGAAACCCACACCCAGCAGAAGGGCTGGGGCTGCGGCACCGTGTTCCGCGACAACGCCTCGGACCTGTCCGGCTCCACGGGCGACAAGCGGATCGCGATCAACGTCACCAACTACGGCGCGAGCTGTCCGACCACCGTCCACAGCAGCAACACGGTGACCGGAGGCAAGGGACTCACCAACATCACCGTCACACCGTAGAAACGCCCCGCACGGCACAAGGCCACCCGCACGGAAGGGAACCGCCCACGCGGACCACCCCTCGGCGGGCGCGCGAAGCCGCCCCGCACGGAACCGCCCCGCGCACACGTATGAGGCCCGTTCCCCGAAGGGAACGGGCCTCACTGTCAGCTGCTCCGGTCATTCACCGACCGGAGGGGCCGGGGGGCGGAGCGTCAGCTCTGGCCACCCGCCAGCTTCTCGCGCAGAGCGGCCAGGGCCTCGTCCGACGCCAGGGCGCCGGAGTTGTCCGCCGACTCCGAGGAGTACGAGCCACCGCTGCCGCCGGAGGCGGCCGGGGCACCACCGGCCGGGGCGGCAGCGCCCTCGGCAGCGGCGGCCTCGTCGGCCTCGCGGGACTTGATGACCTGGGCCTGGTGCTGCTCGAAGCGCTGCTGCGCCTCGGCGTACTGCGTCTCCCACGCCTCGCGCTGAGCCTCGTAGCCCTCGAGCCAGTCGTTGGTCTCGGGGTCGAAGCCCTCGGGGTAGATGTAGTTGCCCTGGTCGTCGTAGGACGCGGCCATGCCGTACAGGGTCGGGTCGAACTCGACCGACGCCGGGTCGGCACCGAAGGACTCGTTGGCCTGCTTCAGCGAGAGGCTGATGCGACGGCGCTCCAGGTCGATGTCGATGACCTTGACGAAGATCTCGTCGTTGACCTGGACGACCTGCTCCGGGATCTCCACGTGGCGCTCGGCCAGCTCGGAGATGTGGACCAGGCCCTCGATGCCCTCGTCGACGCGCACGAACGCACCGAACGGAACGAGCTTGGTGACCTTACCGGGAACGACCTGCCCGATCTGGTGCGTACGGGCGAACTGCTGCCACGGGTCCTCCTGCGTCGCCTTGAGCGACAGGGAGACGCGCTCGCGGTCCATGTCGACGTCGAGGACCTCGACCGTGACCTCCTGGCCGACCTCGACGACCTCGGAGGGGTGGTCGATGTGCTTCCAGGACAGCTCGGAGACGTGCACGAGACCGTCGACGCCGCCGAGGTCCACGAACGCACCGAAGTTGACGATCGAGGAGACGACGCCGGAGCGCACCTGGCCCTTCTGCAGGGTCGTGAGGAACGTCTGGCGGACCTCGCTCTGGGTCTGCTCCAGCCAGGCACGGCGGGACAGGACCACGTTGTTGCGGTTCTTGTCCAGCTCGATGATCTTGGCCTCGAGCTCCTTGCCCACGTAGGGCTGGAGGTCACGGACGCGGCGCATCTCGACGAGGGAGGCCGGCAGGAAGCCGCGGAGGCCGATGTCGAGGATGAGACCACCCTTGACGACCTCGATGACGGTACCGGTGACGATCCCGTCCTCTTCCTTGATCTTCTCGATCGTGCCCCAGGCACGCTCGTACTGAGCGCGCTTCTTGGACAGGATGAGGCGACCTTCCTTGTCCTCCTTCTGGAGAACCAGGGCCTCGATCTCGTCGCCGACCTTGACGACCTCGTTGGGGTCGACGTCGTGCTTGATCGAGAGCTCGCGGGAGGGGATGACGCCTTCGGTCTTGTAACCGATGTCGAGCAGGACCTCGTCCCGGTCGACCTTCACGATGACGCCGTCGACGATGTCGCCGTCGTTGAAGTACTTGATCGTCTCGTCGATCGCGGCGAGGAAAGCTTCCTCGTTACCGATGTCGTTGACCGCTACCTGCGGGGTGGTGGCGGTGGTCTCGGTGCTGCTCGTCATGTGGGAAAGGGCTCCGGTACGGACAGTGAGTCGTAGGTACTGCTACGCCAGGAGCCCGTATCGCCTCTGCAGAAGCCGGACAGCCCGGGAAGCACCGGACCCGCCGTGCGGGAGGCGCCTCGTGAACCGAGGGGACATACAACAGATGCGAGCGCGACCTGCTAGGTCTGAGGCGCGCAGGCTCGCAGCGCAACTTGTAGCATACGGGGGCAGCCGGGCACGGTCAATGCACGAAGGCGCACACCCGCGACGCATCATCCCAATTCCGGCACATTCCGTGTTCCACGAGGCCGCGTCGGCCGCAGGACGCGTTCCCCTTCGGTGCGGAGCCCCGCTGTTGGACGGCCCCTGCGTGCGTGTCGCGTACGACGGGGTGAAGGCAAACTACAACGACGGACACGATGAGCCAAGAGATGCATCTGCCCGAGCCGGAGGCGACCCGCCGCGCGGCCTCGGAGACCGAGAGCGGCCGGGCCAGTCGCGGCTGGTGGGACCGGAACGCCGACGAGTACCAGAGCGACCACGGCGCGTTCCTCGGCGACGACCGCTTCGTCTGGGGCCCCGAGGGGCTCGACGAGGCCGAGGCCGGTCTGCTGGGTCCGGCCGAGTCGCTGAAGGGCCTCGACGTCCTGGAGATCGGCGCCGGTGCTGCGCAGTGCTCGCGCTGGCTGGCCGCGCAGGGGGCCCGCCCGGTCGCCCTGGACCTGTCGCACCGGCAGCTGCAGCACGCGCTGCGGATCGGCGGCGGGGTGCCGCTCGTGGAGGCCGACGCCGGGGTACTGCCGTTCCGCGACGGCGCGTTCGACCTGGCGTGCTCGGCGTACGGCGCGGTGCCGTTCGTCGCCGACCCCGTGCGCGTGTTCCGCGAGGTGCGCCGGGTACTGCGGCCCGGCGGGCGCTGGGTGTTCTCGGTGACGCACCCGGTCCGCTGGGCGTTCCCGGACGAGCCGGGGCCCGAGGGCCTGTCGGTCGCGGCCTCCTACTTCGACCGCACGCCCTACGTGGAGCAGGACGAGCACGGCGAGGCGGTGTACGTCGAGCACCACCGGACGCTGGGCGACCGGGTGCGGGACGTGGTGGCCGGCGGGTTCCGGCTGGTCGACCTCGTCGAACCGGAGTGGCCCGCCTGGAACCAGCAGGAGTGGGGCGGCTGGTCCCCGCTGCGCGGCCGTCTGATCCCGGGCACGGCGATCTTCGTCTGCGAACGGGACTGAGCCCCGGACCCGACCGCGGCCGCCGCCCTGCCGCGGGGCGCCCGTTCCGGCCCCGGTCCGCGGCCCGCCCACGCGGAAGCCGGGGCCGGGGCCGGTCCCGGTGCGTGGCCGTCGACCGGCCCCGTGAGAGACCGGTTGCGGGCGCCGCGCGGCCTCGTACCAGACTGGGGGCGTGATCCGCGCCGACGCCCTGGAACAGCTGCCCGTACGCACCGCCGTGCCCGCCCTCGAGCGGGCGCTCGACGACCACGGCACCGCGGTGCTGTGCGCACCGCCCGGCACCGGCAAGACGACCCTGGTGCCGCTGGTCCTGGCCGGGCTGACCGGCGGCGGGCCGGCCCGCCGCGTGGTGGTCGCCGAACCGCGCCGGATCGCGGCGCGGGCGGCGGCGCGACGGATGGCCTGGCTCCTCGGGGACCGGGTCGGCGGGCGGGTCGGGTTCACGGTCCGCGGCGAGCGGATGGCGGGGCGCGACACCGCTGTGGAGGTGGTGACCACCGGGGTGCTCCTCCAGCGGCTCCAGCGCGACCAGGAGCTGACCGGGGTCGACGCGGTGATCATCGACGAGTGCCACGAGCGGCACCTGGACGCGGACACGGTCGCCGCGTTTCTCCTCGACGTGCGGGAAACCCTCCGCCCCGACCTGCGGCTGGTCGCCGCGTCCGCGACCACCGACGCGGCGGGCTGGGCACGGCTGCTGGGCGATGCCCCGGTGGTGGAGGCGCGGGGCGTCTCGCATCCGGTGGAGGTGGTGTGGGCGCCGCCCGCCGGGTCGGTACGGCCGCCGCACGGCATGAGGGTCGATCCGGCGTTCCAGGCGCACGTCGCCGCGACGGTGCGCCGGGCGCTCGCCGAACAGGACGGCGACGTGCTGTGCTTCCTGCCCGGTGTGGGCGAGATCGGACGGGTGGCGGGGCAGCTCGCCGGGGTGGACGCCGAGGTGCTCCAGGTGCACGGGCGGGCCCCGGCGGCGGTGCAGGACGCGGTGCTGGCCGGGTCGCCCGGCGGCCGGCGGGTGGTGCTGGCCACCTCGGTCGCGGAGTCGTCGCTGACGGTGCCCGGGGTGCGGGTCGTGGTCGACTCGGGACTGGCCAGGGAGCCCCGTACCGATCACGCGCGGGGGCTGAGCGCCCTGACGACCGTGCGCGCCTCGCAGGCGACGGGACGGCAGCGGGCGGGCCGGGCCGGGCGTGAGGCGCCCGGGGTGGTGTACCGCTGCTGGGAGCAGGCGGAGGACGGCCGGCTCGCGCGGTTCCCGTCCCCGGAGATCGCGGTGGCCGATCTGACGGCGTTCGCGTTGCAGGCGGCCTGCTGGGGCGATCCGGACGCGTCGCGGCTGGCGCTGCTCGATCCGCCGCCCGCCGGTGCGATGGGCGCGGCGCGCGAGGCGCTGACGGGGGTCGGCGCCGTGGACGCCCGGGGCCGGGTCACCGACCGGGGCGTACGGATGTCCCGGCTGGGCCTGCACCCCCGGCTGGCGCGGGCGCTGCTGGACGGCGCCGCGGAGGTCGGCGGACGACGGGCGGCCGAGGTCGTGGCGCTGCTGAGCGAGGAGCCGCCCCGGGAGTACGGGGACGATCTGGCGGCGGCGCTGCGGACCGCCCGGCGGGGCGGGGACGGGTACGCGGCACGCTGGCGGCAGGAGGTCCGGCGGCTGTCCGCGTCGGCCGGGGAGACCGGGGACGGCTCCGCGGCCGACACGGCCGACGACGCCGCCGTCGGTCTGGTGGCCGCGCTGGCGTTCCCCGAGCGGGTGGCGCGGGCGCGCGGCGAGGGGGCGTTCCTGATGGTGTCGGGCACGGGTGCGGAGACCCGCGGGGGTTCGGGGCTGCGGGGTGCGCCGTGGCTGGCGGTCGCGGTCGCCGACCGGCCCGCGCACGCGGCGTCCGCGCGGGTGCGGCTCGCCGCCGTGATCGACGAGTCCACGGCGCGGGCCGCCGCCGGACACCTGCGGTACGCGGGCGAGGAGGTGCGCTGGGCGGACGGCGATGTGGTGGCCCGCCGGGTGGAGCGGCTGGGCGCCGTGGAGCTGTCGGTGCGTCCGTTGGCGGAGCCCGATCCCGCGATGGTGCGCGAGGCGCTGGTGGAGGGCCTGCGGCGCGAGGGACTCGGGTTGCTGCGCTGGACGCGGGAGGCCGGGCAGTTGCGGGAGCGGCTCGCGTTCCTGCACCGGACGGTGGGGGCGGCCTGGCCCGATGTGGCGGACGAGGCGCTGGCGGCGCGTGCCGGGGACTGGCTGGAGCCCGAGCTGTCGCGGGCCCGGCGCCGCTCCGACCTGGGGCGGATCGACGCGGGGCAGTCGCTGCGGCGGCTGCTGCCGTGGGCGACGGGTGAGGCGGCCCGGCTGGACGAGCTGGCGCCTGAGCGGATCGAGGTGCCGAGCGGATCCCGGGTCAGGGTGGAGTACGGCGGGGAGCGGCCCGTACTCGCGGTGAAGCTCCAGGAGCTGTTCGGCCTGGACCGGACGCCGAGGGTGGCCGGGGTGCCGGTGCTGGTCCATCTCCTCTCCCCCGCCGGGCGGCCCGCGGCGGTCACCGCGGACCTGGCGTCGTTCTGGCGGGACGGCTACCGGGCGGTGCGCGCGGAGCTGCGGGGCCGTTACCCGAAGCATCCATGGCCCGAGGACCCCGCGACGGCGACAGCGACCCGGCTGACCAACGCCCGGCTCAGGCAGGAGTAGGGGGCGTGTCCGGGGCGGGCGTCGTCGCGCCGGCGCGCCGTTCGGCGGGCCCTTCGCGGCGCCGGTCGCCGGGCCCCTCGCCCTCCGGGCGCCGGGAGCGTGCCTCCAGCCACAGCGCGAGGGCGAGCAGCGCGGCGCCGAGGACCAGGAACCCCCACGGCAGGTACGAGGTCAGCAGCAGGATCGGCAGGCGCTGCGAGGTGACCAGGGCGACGGTCGACTCGATGTAGTCCTCGCGCATCTTCACGTGTCCGGCGAAGACGGTGACGGTGTCCTGCGGCAGGCCCATCGCCTTGGCGTTGCGCAGTTCCTCCTTGTGGATCTCCTCGCCGTTGACGGGCGCTCCGGTGACCGGGTCGACCCAGAACATCCGCTTGGTGGTGTACCAGCGGGTCATGCCCGTCTTCGCGATCTGTTCCGGGGAGACGCCCTTGATGGGCATCTTCTTCGGCATCGGGACCTTCGTCCACGGGACGGTCTGCTCGAAGTAGTAGACGTCCATGCCGCGGAAGGTGCGGGTGCCCTTGTAGTGGATGGGCGAGCTGGTGCGGGACTGGGCGTCGAAGTACTCGTAGTCGCGCTTCTCGGTCAGGAAGGGCCACTTGAACTCGATGCCCTCGCGCCTGACCGGGTCGCCGTCGACCATTTCTCCGGTGGCGTGGACGGGTGCCTGGCTGTGGGCGTCGAAGATGTAGCGCTCGGGGATCTCGGAGACCATTTTTCCGTCGGGTCCGGCGACGAAGCTGAGGGTGTCCCAGACGACGACGTCGCGTCCGGCGTCGCGTTCGATCCTCTCGGACTCCTCCACGTTGCCCTTGAGGGTCTGCACGATGGTGACCTTCGGGACCTGCTTGACCTTCATGCCGTCGTTGTAGTCGAGGAGGGTGGCGGGCTTCGCCTCCAGCACCATCTCCTGGTACTGGCTGGGCGGTATCTTCGCCAGCCTCGGAAAGGCGTACCAGCGCAGCAGGGGCGCCATGGCGGCGAAGAAGACGGCGAGGGCCAGGAGTACGAGGCTGGCTCGGCGGCGCATGATGGTGCCCTCCCTCAGCTTTCGTGGCTGCTTCCGCTGTGCGTTTCGTGTCGCGCGGCTGCTTCAGGTGGTTCCCGGTTCCGGGAGGTCAGTGCTTCTCGGGTCCCGGGACGGTGGTCAGCAGTGGTTCGGGCGAGGTCTCTCCGGGCGGGGCCCCGATGGCGGAGACGGTGAGGACGAGCGCGAGGGCCGCGGCAAGTCCGATGGCGGCGGCGACGAGGGCACGCATGCCGGTCCTCCCGGTGAGCACGGATCCGACGGCGAGGGACCTGACAGGTCGTCAGGGTTGGGGCACCGTAGCAACACGGGCGCGAGAGGGGAACATGTGGAACAGCCCCTCCGCCGGATAGTGGCGGAGGGGCTGTCGGGGGTGCGGGGTGCCGGCCGGGCGGGGACGGCGTCAGGTCGCGGAGGCCTCGATCACGAGGTCGATGACGAGCGTGGCGCCGCCCTCGGCGGTCAGGCGCAGCTTGTACGTGCCCGTGGTGCCGTCCGCGTAGAGCCCGGGGAGCTCCAGCCTGCCGTCCGCGCCCGTCCTCAGGCCGGTGAGCGTACGGACCGCCTTGTCGTCCTCGTCCTTGAAGTACGGGCCCTTGTCGTTCTCGCCGGGCTCGGCCTCGTCGGTGATCAGGGTGGCGGTCACGGCGACACCCGCGGCGATCGCGTTCTTGTAGGTGGCCTCGACCTCGACGGTGTCGGCGAACGCCGTGCCGGGCGCGGCGGTCAGGGCCTTGTCGCCGATCCTGGTGATCTCGTCGGCCTGCCGGGCGGTGACGGTGGCGGTGTAGGCGACGCCGGGCAGCGCGCGGCCGGTGGCGACGGCACGCACCCTGAACTCCCCTGTGCGCTCGCCCGCCTTCAGCACCGGGGCGGTGACCGTGCCGTCGGCCCCGGTGGAGACGGTGACCTCGGGCTTGCCGCCGGCGAAGACGGCGTCCGTGTCGCCGGTGACGGTGAAGGTGACGGACACGCCGGCCATCGCGCCGCCGAGGGTGTCCCTGGCCCGCACCTTGATCCGCTCGGTGAACGCGCTGCCCGCGGTGGCGGTCAGGGGGCCGGTCCCGGCGTTCTCCACCCGTGCGAGGGGCCGGGGCGGCGTGGGAGTGGGTGTGGGTGTCGGCTTCGGGGTGGGGGTCGAACCGCCGGGCGGCGTGGGCGGCTTCGGCTTGGGCTCGGAACCGGGCTTCGGCTTGGTCTTCCCCGGCGGCGTGGGAGAGGGGCCGGTGGTGCCGGAGCCCGAGCCGGCTCCGGAGTCCGAGCCCGTGCCGCTGCCGAGGGCGGGCGGAACCGTGCCGGTGCCGTCGGGGACCTCGTGGGTGCCGCGCTTGTAGTAGTCGAACCAGGAGCGGACCGTACGGAGATAGACGTCCGAGTGGTTGTAGCTCAGGACCGCCCGGTCGAGATCGGCGGCGACGGACAGGTTTCGCGAGCCCGCGCAGAGATAACGCGCGGCGGCGAGCGCGGCGTCGTAGACGTTGTTGGGGTCCTTGCGGCCGTCGCCGTTGCCGTCCTGGCCCCAGGTCGCCCAGGTGGACGGGATGAACTGCATCGGGCCGACGGCACGGTCGTGCGTCGCGTCCCCGTCGTACGCCCCGTTGTCGGTGTCCTTGATCAGGGCGAAGCCCCTGCCGTCGAGCACCGGGCCGAGGATCGGGGCGAAGGTGGTGCCCTCCGCGTCGACCCGTCCGCCGCGGGCGTGACCGGACTCCACCTTGCCGATCGCGGCGAGCAGTTGCCAGGGCAGCCGACATGCGGCGTCGCTGTCGGCCACGGTCCGCTCGGCCTTCTTGTACGCGGCCAGGACCGAGGCCGGTATGCCGGACTCCGAACCTCCGGTGAGAGGCGACTCGGTGGTGGTTCCCCGCTTGTGGGGCGAGTTCAGCGGCGGGAGTTCCGTGTAGTACGGCGAATTCCCGGTGGCCGCGCCCTCGTCGGGCTGCGGCGCCGCCCCCGTGGACCGCGCGTCGCCGCTCGCACCGGCCAGTGGTGTGCCGGGAGCACCCGAGGCCGAGAGCGCCGCCACGGCGACGGCGGCCACGGCGGTGGTGGTCGCCCCCTTGCGAAGTCGGCGACCGAACTGCGCTGCCATACCGTGACCCCTCCCGTCGTCCGCTGCCCGCGCTCCCCGGCGCCGGGACTCGGAGCCTGTCGGATCACCTCCGACCGGGAAGCGGGCGCGGTACAACGCGTGCGTTTCCAAGGCGCCGAGTTGGTCTCGTAGCGGAGCTACCAGGCCATTTCGGCAACGCCGGAAGCGTGCGCGCCAGGGCGTGGCCGCCCGGTCGGAGGTCACCCGACAGACTCTCGGGCGACCCTACGGCAACTCATGTGACTGACGCAGTATCTACTGACCGATTCTTACCTGTTTTTCACGTTCCGGTCCACAAGTTGTACGGCGGCTGTCCGGCCGGTGAGGACGACTCCCGCAATACTTGCCGCCATGCCGTTCACACTCAGTCACGCCGCGGCCGTACTGCCGGGCATACGACGCGACGGCACGGCCCGCGGCCCGCTCGTCGCCTCGGCTCTCGTCGCGGGTTCGTTCGCCCCTGATCTGACGTACTTCGCGGACAGCGTGGTTCCCGGTGCCATGGAGTTCGGGGAGGTCACCCACTCGGTACGGGGTGTGCTCACGGTCGATGTGCTGATCACCGCGGCGGCGGTGGCGGTGTGGCTGTTGTTCCGCGAGCCGCTGGTGGCACTGCTGCCGGACGCCTGGCAGGGACGGGTGCACGCGTTCCTGCGGGGCCGGCCCGCGGCCGGACGGGAGGGGCACCGGGTGCGCGACGGTGCGTGGTTCGCGGTGTCGGCGGCCGTCGGGGCCACCACCCATGTCGTCTGGGACGCCTTCACCCATCACGACCGCTGGGGCGTACGACTGGTCCCGGGGCTCGACGGCAGCCTCGGCGGACGTCCCGTGTTCCAGCTGGTGCAGTACGGCAGTTCGGCGGTGGCCCTGGTCGTGCTCGTGTGGTTCACGGCCTCGGGCCTGCGGCGGACCGGGTCGCGGCCGGTCCCGCCGGACGTGCCGGTACTGGGCCGCCGGGGACGACGGGCGGCGGGAACCCTGCTGGGCGTCTGCGTCCTGCTCGGCGTCGTCCACCGGTGCGCGCGCTGGTACACGTACTTCGGCGGCGTCCACGACCCGCTCGACATCGTCCCGACGGCCTGCTTCGGCGCCGGGGCCGGACTGGCGGCGGGCCTGCTGCTGTACGGGACATGGATGCGGCTGCGCCGACCGCGCACACCCGCACCCCCGTCCCCCGCCGCAGCCGGACGGGCCCCGTCACCGCACTGACCCGACCCCCGAACTCCCCCTCGGGTACGGCTCCGCACCACGCCCCGGCGGCCTCGGACAGCCCGGAACCCCCGGCACCCGAGCGCCCCGGGCATCCCGTCCGACGCCGTCCGCCTCGCGGGCCACGCCCACGGGTCGGCGCGGTGACCGCGCCCGGGTCAGTGGGCCGCCGACTCCCAGTCCGTACCCACACCCACCGACACGTCCAGCGGGGCGCGCAACTGCACGGCCGTGGACATCTCGTGGCGCACGATCTCCTCCACCCGCGCACGCTCCCCCGCCGCGATCTCCAGGACGATCTCGTCGTGGACCTGGAGCAGCATCCGCGACTTCAGCTCCGCCTCGGTCAGCGCCCGGTCCACCTTGAGCATGGCGACCTTGACGATGTCCGCCGCCGTGCCCTGGATCGGCGCGTTGAGCGCCATGCGCTCGGCCATCTCGCGCCGCTGGCGGTTGTCGCTGTTGAGGTCCGGGAGATAGCGGCGGCGGCCGAAGACCGTCTCGGTGTATCCGGTGGCCCTGGCCTCCTCCACCACGCGGTGCAGATAGTCGCGCACCCCGCCGAACCGCTCGAAGTAGGTGTCCATCAGACCACGCGCCTCACCCGCCTCGATGTTCAACTGCTGGGAGAGACCGAACGCGGACAGCCCGTACGCCAGCCCGTAGCTCATGGCCTTGATCTTGCGGCGCATCTCCGGGTCGACGGCCGACTTGTCGACGCCGAACACCTGCGAGGCGACCGTCGTGTGCAGGTCCTCACCGGAGGTGAACGCCTCGATCAGGCCCGCGTCCTCGGAGAGGTGCGCCATCACCCGCAGCTCGATCTGGCTGTAGTCGGCCGTCATCAGCGACTCGAAGCCCCCGCCGACGACGAAGCCCCGGCGGATGGCCCTGCCCTCGTCCGTACGCACCGGGATGTTCTGCAGGTTGGGGTCGGTGGAGGAGAGCCGTCCCGTCGCCGCCACCGTCTGGTTGAACGTCGTGTGGATACGGCCGTCCGCCGCGATCGTCTTGATCAGACCCTCGACCGTGACCCGCAGCTTCGCCTGCTCACGGTGGCGCAGCATGATCACCGGCAGCTCGTGCTCCGTCTGCCCGGCCAGCCAGGCCAGGGCATCGGCATCCGTCGTGTACCCGGTCTTCGTCTTCTTCGTCCTGGGCAGCCCCAGCTCACCGAAGAGGACTTCCTGGAGCTGCTTGGGCGAGCCGAGGTTGAACTCCCGGCCGACCGCCGCGTGCGCCTCCTTCACCGCCTGCTGCACCGCACCGGCGAACTGCTGCTCCATACCCTCCAGATGAGCCCGGTCCGCCGCGATGCCGTGCCGCTCCAGGCGGGCCAACAGCGCGGACGTCGGCAGCTCCATGTCATGCAGCAGCTCCGCCGCGCCGACCTCCGCCAGCCGGGCGGTGAACGCCTCGCCCAGATCCAGGACCGCGCGGGCCTGCGCCATCAGGGCGTCGGCCTCCGCCCGGTCGTCCGCGCCGAAGGCCAGCTGCCCGCCGGGCGCCGCCGCGGGCGCCAGCTCCCGGCCCAGGTACTCCACCGCCAGCGCGTCGAGCGCGAACGAACGGCGCCCCGGCTTGACCAGGTAGGCGGCCAGCGCCGTGTCCATCGTGACGCCCTCGACCCGCCAGCCGTGCTCCGGGAAGACCCGCATGGCGCTCTTCGCGTTGTGCATCACCTTGGGCCGCGCAGCGTCGGCGATCCAGGCGGCGAACGCCCGCTCGTCGCCCTCGTCGAGCTCCGCGGGATCGAACCAGGCCGCCGCGCCGCCCGCCGCCGCCAGCGCGACCTCGGTGACCGTGCCCGCGCCGAGCGCCCAGGTGTCCGCCGTGGCGACACCCAACGGCTCCCCGCCGTGCTCCGCCAGCCACGGCGCCAGCTCGCCCGCGCCCAGCACCGCACCGTCCAGCTCGACGCCCGCCGCGGGCACCGGGGCCCCGGTCTCGGCCGCGCCCGGATCGACGGCCAGCAGCCGCTCGCGCAGGCTCGGGTTGCGGATCTCCAGGACGTCCAGCACACCCGTCACCGCCGTGCGGTCGTACGGCGCGCGCTCCAGGTCCCGCGGGGTCTTCGGCAGCTCCACGTCACGGACCATCTCCGTCAGCCGGCGGTTCATCCGCACCGCGTCCAGATGGTCCCGGAAATTCTGCCCGGCCTTCCCCTTGACCTCCTCCGCGCGCTCCACCAGCTCGGCGAACGAACCGAACTGCTTGATCCACTTCGCGGCGGTCTTCTCCCCGACGCCCGGAATACCCGGAAGATTGTCCGACGGATCACCGCGCAGCGCCGCGAAGTCCGGATACTGCCGCGGCGAGAGCCCGTACTTCTCCACGACCTTCTCCGGGGTGAACCGCGTCAGCTCCGACACACCCTTCGTCGGATACAGCACCGTGATGTTGTCCGTGATCAACTGGAACGAGTCCCGGTCACCAGTGACGATCAACACCTCGAAACCGGCCGCCTCGGCCTGCGTCGCCAGCGTGGCGATGACGTCGTCCGCCTCGAAGCCCTCGACCGCGAAACGGTCCGCACGCATCGCGTCGAGCAGCTCACCGATCAGCTCGACCTGCCCCTTGAACTCGTCCGGGGTCTTCGAACGATTCGCCTTGTACTCCGGGAACTCCTCCGCGCGCCATGTCTTGCGGGAAACGTCGAACGCCACCGCGAAATGCGTCGGCGCCTCATCACGCAGCGTGTTCGCCAGCATCGACGCGAAGCCGTACACCGCGTTCGTCGTCTGCCCCGACCCCGTCGTGAAATTCTCCGCGGGCAGCGCAAAGAACGCCCGGTACGCCAGGGAGTGCCCGTCCATCAGGAGCAGGCGCGGTCGGTTGTCTGCCGTCTTCTTCGATGCCGTCTCAGCCACGCCCCCGATCCTGCCACGGACCACCGACAATGCCCGACCGGACATCGCTCGCCGCAATCGACGACGCACGACCGTGCCGCCCGCCCGGCCCGCGTGACAGGATCGACGGACGAGCAAAAGGGAGAAGCCGGGGAGCACACCCCCCGCGCGGCACACACGCGACGCACACGGAACGACACGGTCCGCACCCGGCCCGAAAGGAAGCGCACCATGGCCACGAAGCCCCCCACCGGTGACCCGGTCCAGGACGCGCCCCGGGTCGGACCCGCCCGGCACACCGCCGCCGGCCTGCCCGCCGTCGCCCACAGCCTCGCCGTCGCCCAGCAGCAGATGGGCGTCCGGCGCACCGCGCAGACCCTCCTCAAGGTCAACCAGAAGAACGGCTTCGACTGCCCCGGCTGCGCCTGGCCCGAGGGCGAGCACCGGCACACCGCGGAATTCTGCGAGAACGGCGCCAAGGCCGTCGCCGAGGAAGCGACGCTGCGCCGCGTCACCCCCGAGTTCTTCGCCGCGCACCCCCTGCCCGTCCTCGCCGCCCGCAGCGGATACTGGCTCGGCCAGCAGGGACGGATCACCCACCCGATGTACCTCCCCGAGGGCGCCGACCACTACGAGCCGGTGACCTGGGAACGCGCCTTCGGCATCCTCGCCGAGGAACTGCGCGCCCTCGCCTCCCCCGACGAGGCCGTCTTCTACACCTCGGGCCGCACCAGCAACGAGGCCGCGTTCCTCCTCCAGCTGTTCGCCCGCGAATTCGGCACCAACAACCTCCCCGACTGCTCCAACATGTGCCACGAGTCCTCCGGCTCGGCACTCACGGAGACCATCGGCATCGGCAAGGGCAGCGTCTCCCTGGAGGACCTCCACCGCGCCGACCTGATCATCATCGCCGGACAGAACCCCGGCACCAACCACCCCCGGATGCTCTCCGCCCTGGAGAAGGCCAAGTCCGCCGGGGCCAGGATCATCTCGGTGAACCCACTGCCCGAGGCCGGACTGGAACGGTTCAAGAACCCGCAGACCCCGCACGGCATGCTCAGGGGAACCCCGCTCACCGACCTCTTCCTGCAGATCCGCATCGGCGGCGACCAGGCCCTCTTCCGCCTCCTCAACAAGCTCGTCCTCCAGACCGACGGCGCCGTCGACGAAGCCTTCGTCCGGGAACACACCCACGGCTACGAGGAATTCGCCGCGGCCGCCCGCGAGGCCGACTGGGACCGGACCCTCGCCGCCACCGGCCTCGACCGCGCCGCCATCGAAGAAGCCCTCGCCATGGTCCTCGCCTCGAAACGCACCATCGTGTGCTGGGCCATGGGCCTCACCCAGCACAAGCACTCCGTGCCGACCATCCGCGAGATCGTCAACTTCCTCCTCCTGCGCGGCAACATCGGCCGCCCCGGCGCAGGAGTCTGCCCCGTGCGCGGACACTCCAACGTCCAGGGCGACCGCACCATGGGCATCTTCGAAAGGCCCCCGGCCGCGTTCCTCGACGCCCTCGACAAGGAATTCTCGATCACCTCGCCGCGCCACCACGGCTACGACGTCGTCCGCTCCATCCGGGCCCTGCGCGACGGCGACGCCAAGGTCTTCTTCGCCATGGGCGGGAACTTCGTCGCCGCCACCCCCGACACCGAGGTCACCGAGGCCGCGATGCGACGGGCCCGCCTCACCGTCCACGTCTCCACCAAGCTCAACCGCTCCCACGCGGTGACCGGCACCCGGGCCCTGATCCTGCCCACCCTGGGCCGCACCGACAAGGACGTCCAGGCGAGCGGCAGGCAGTTCGTCACGGTCGAGGACTCCATGAGCATGGTCCACGCCTCCCGCGGCAACCTCACCCCCGCGAGCCCGCACCTGCTCTCCGAACCCGCCATCATCGCCCGCCTCGCCCGCGCCGCCCTCGGCCCCGGATCGGCCACCCCCTGGGAGGAGTTCGAGAAGGACTACGCGACCATCCGCGACCGTATCTCCCGCGTCGTCCCCGGCTTCGAGGACTTCAACGCCCGCATCGCCCACCCCGGCGGCTTCACCCTCCCCCACGCCCCCCGCGACGAACGCCGCTTCCCCACCGCGACCGGCCGCGCCAACTTCACCGCCGCCCCCGTCGAACACCCCGAACTCCCGGACGGCCGGCTGCTGCTGCAGACCCTGCGCTCGCACGACCAGTACAACACCACGATCTACGGCCTCGACGACCGCTACCGCGGCATCAAGGGCGGCCGCCGCGTCGTCCTCGTCAACCCCGACGACGCCCGCGACCTCGGCCTGGCCGACGGCGCATACACCGACCTCGTCAGCGAATGGAAGGACGGCGTGGAACGACGCGCCCCCGGCTTCCGCGTCGTGCACTACCCGACCGCCCGAGGCTGCGCCGCCGCCTACTACCCGGAGACCAATGTGCTGGTCCCCCTCGACTCCACGGCCGACACCAGCAACACCCCCGCCAGCAAGTCCGTCGTCGTGCGCTTCGAGAACGTCCGGGGATGACCGGCGACGGTCGGGGATGACCAGGTGGCGCCCGAGGACGACCGGGCGCCTCCGGGCATGACCGGCCGCTTCCGGGGACAGCAGAAGACGGCCGAGGACGACCGGGAACGAGGCCCGGCCCGTTCGCGGCGCTCCCGTGCCGACAGCGCCGGGGCCGCCCCTCCCCACGGGCCGGACCCCCCGACGGGCGGCGCCCGGCCCGACGGCAGCGGGCCCGGCGCACGTGCCGGGACGGCCCGGCGCCCGCACCGGCCGTCCCGTACGAAACACGACCTAAGCGCCCGCTCAGTCGTCTGATATGAACGACGCAGACAGACGGAAGCCACCAGGCATCGCAGACGATCGGAGCCGGACAGCATGGGCGAGCACACCACCCCCACGTTCCCCCAGGAGATCATCGACGAATACGCCGAACTCGGCGTCGACCTCCCCGCCCTCTTCTCCGCCGGCCACCTCGGCGAACGCATGGGCGTCACGATCGTCGAGGCATCCGCCGACCACGTCGTCGGCACCATGCCCGTCGAGGGCAACACCCAGCCGTACGGACTGCTCCACGGCGGCGCCTCCGCCGTCCTCGCCGAGACCCTCGGCTCGGTCGGCTCCATGCTCCATGGCGGCGCCACGAAGATCGCCGTCGGCGTGGACCTCAACTGCACCCACCACCGAGGCGTGCGCAGCGGACTCGTCACGGGCGTCGCCACCCCCGTCCACCGCGGCCGCTCCACCGCCACCTACGAGATCGTCATCACCGACGAGCACGACAAGCGGGTCTGCACCGCCCGCCTCACCTGCCTGCTCCGCGACGCACCGCGCCCCGACGCAGCCTGACCGAAACCCCGACCCCTCCGAGCCCCGAGGCCACCCGCACCCCTGACCGAAACACAACCCAACACGCGACCCACCGCACACCACGCACCACCACCGCACACCAGGCGCCCGCACCACCGCCCGGCCGGACCGAGATCCGGCCGGGCATTCCCATTTCCCGCACAACTGCCCATACCATAAAGCCAAGTTGAGCATCCACCATGGCCAACACCACTGACCCCACAGCGCATTGAACGCCCCGATCGACACCCCGGCCACACCCGACCGCGCCGTCCGCACACGCGACACCGCGTCAACCACGCCACGCCGAATGTCACTCCAAGTAACCGTCGGGCGATACGTGCAGGCCACGGCCAACACGCCCGTACCCGGCCCCGCGAACACCGCGACACCTGCGCCTCACCCGGCACCCGCACCCCCTCGCCCACACCGCGCGACAGCACCAAGATCTGCTCAAGCCCCTTAGCAGAGCTGCGAGTTCTCACCCTGCGGCCACTTTCGCCGACCGGTAAAAAGACGTACATGTCCGCACAGCCACCTCAAGCCTTGCTCAAGGGCATAACAAGAAAGTCACATCCTGCGGCGGACCCACCCCCCACCACCACACCTGCGCCTAGAGTCACGGCCAGTCACCGCGCCGCCGGGCGCGTCAACCAGCACGGCCCTGTACCACCCGTACGGCCCGGCGAACGACACGGCACCTCAAGCAGAGGAGGCCGCGCCAGGGAAAGGACCTTTCGTGCGACACCGTTCTTCACTCATACTCACCGCAGTGCTCACCACAGGAGCACTGACACTCACCGCCTGCGGGTCGCGCGACGACAGCAACAACGGCGGCGGCGACGGCGACACCAAGACCGTCGTCATCGGCGTCGACGCGCCCATCACCGGCGACCTCTCCGCCCTCGGCCTCGGCATCAAGAACTCCGCCGACCTCGCCGCCAAGACGGCCAACAAGGAAAAGACCGTCCCCGGCATCAAGTTCGAGGTCAAGCCCCTCGACGACCAGGCCCAGCCCTCCGTCGGCCAGCAGAACGCCCAGAAGTTCATCGACGACGACACCGTCGTCGGCGTCGTCGGCCCGCTCAACTCCGGCGTCTCCCAGTCGATGCAGAAGCCCCTCAACGACGCCGGCCTCACCCAGGTCTCCCCCGCCAACACCGGCACCGAACTCACCCAGGGCGAGAACTGGAAGACCGGCGACAAGAAGCGCCCCTACAAGACCTACTTCCGCACCGCCACCACGGACCAGATCCAGGGCGCCTTCGCCGCGAAGTACCTCTACAACAACGCGAAGATCAACCAGGTCTACCTCCTCGACGACCAGAAGCCCTACGGCGCCGGCCTCGCCGCCTCCTTCAAGAACACCTTCACCTCCCTCGGCGGCAAGATCGTCGGCACCGACCACGTCAACCCCGACGACCGTGACTTCAACGCCGTCGTCACCAAGGTCAAGAAGTCCGGCGCCAAGGCCGTCTACTACGGCGGCGAATACCCCGCGGGCGCCCCCCTGAGCCAGCAGCTCAAGGACAGCGTCCAGATCCCCCTCATGGGCGGCGACGGCATGTACAGCGCCGACTTCATCAAGCTCAACAAGAAGGCCCAGGGCGACATCGCCACCTCCGTCGGCAAGCCCGTCGAAGAACTCGACTCCGCCAAGAAGTTCATCGCCGACTACAAGACCGCCGGATACAAGGACGCCTACGAGGCCTACGGCGGCGGCACCTACGACGCCACCTGGTCCATCATCGAGGCCGTCAAGATCGCCGTCGCCGACAACAACGGCAAGGCCCCCGACGACCTCCGCGCCAAGGTCCTCGAAGCCATGGCCAAGGTCAAGTTCGACGGCGTCACCGGCCCCGTCTCCTTCGACGAGTACGGCGACACCACCAACACCATGATGACCGCCTACCAGGTCGACGGCGGCAAGTGGGTCTCCAGGATCAGCGAGGTCTACAAGCCCTGACCACCGCCGCCCTCCCGGGCAACCCGAAGTGACCCAGACCGCGCGGGAGCGCCACCAGCGCCCCGCGCGGTGCCATATCCGAACCACTCCACGGAGGCCCTGCGGTGAACGAACTGCCGCAACAGCTGGCCAATGGACTCATCCTCGGCGCGATGTACGGACTCATCGCGATCGGCTACACGATGGTCTACGGAATCATCCAGCTCATCAACTTCGCCCACGGCGAGATCTTCATGATCGGAGGCTTCGGAGCTCTCACCGTGTACCTCTGGATGCCGGCCGGCGTCTCCCTCCTCGCGATCATCCCACTCATGATCATCGGCGGCGTCATATGCTCCGTCGCCGTCGGCACAGCCGCCGAACGCTTCGCCTACCGACCCCTGCGAGGCGCCCCCCGACTCGCCCCGCTCATCACCGCGATCGGACTCTCCCTCGCACTCCAGCAAGCCATCTGGAAGTGGTACCCCGACGCCAAGAAGGACCGCTCCTTCCCCCAGTTCAAGGGCGAAGCCTTCGACATCCTCGGCGCCCACATCCAACGCGGTGACCTCTTCGTCCTCATCACCGCCCCCATCTGCATGATCGCCCTCGGCCTCTTCGTCTCCAAGACCCGCTCCGGCCGCGGCATGCAAGCCACCAGCCAGGACCCCGACACCGCCAAGCTCATGGGCATCAACACCGACCGCATCATCGTCATGGCCTTCGCCATCGGTGCCGCGTTCGCCGCCGTCGCCGCCGTCGCCTACGGACTCAAGAACGGCCAGATCGGCTTCAAAATGGGCTTCATCATGGGCCTCAAAGCCTTCACCGCAGCCGTACTCGGCGGCATCGGCAACATCTACGGCGCCATGCTCGGCGGCGTCGTCCTCGGCATCGCCGAATCCCTCGCCACCGGCTACATGAGCAACGTCCCCGGCATGGAACTCTTCGGCGGCGGCGCCTGGAAGGACGTATGGGCCTTCGTCCTCCTCATCATCGTCCTGCTGCTCCGCCCCCAGGGCCTGCTCGGCGAACGCGTCGCGGATCGGGCGTGATACGGATGACCACCAACCACACCACCACACCCCACACCGCACCCCTCCTCCCCATCCCCCCGGCAGCAGCCCGCATCGCCACCCTCACAGGCGCCGCACTCGCACTCGCCGGAACCTTCCTCGCCTGGACCTGGACCAAAGAATTCCCCGGCGACCTCACCGTCACCGGCTACCCCGGCGGCCTCCAAGTCCTCACCCTCATCAGCGCCGCGCTCACCCTCCTCCTCACACTCTCCGGATACGGCATCCGCGGCCTCGGCTGGCTCACCCCCGGCGGCACCAACAGCCCCGTCCGCCTCCTCGCCCTCGGCACCCTCGGCACCACCGGCTACGCCCTCGGCGCCATCTCCTACGCCCTCGGCGGCCTCGTCAACCTGGAACCCGGCGCCTGGATCAGCGGCATCGGCGCACTCATCGCCGCCCTCGCCGCCCTCGGACTCCCCGCCGACCAGACACCCACCGGCACCAGCACCACCGCCTGGGAACGCTTCCGCCACAGCCTCCGCGCCCCGTCCGCACCCCGGGCCAAAGCCCTCCCCGACTGGGCCGAAATCCTCATCATCGTCATCGCGTTCGGCATCGGCCTCTACGTCTTCAGCTACGGCATCGACACCGAATACACCGAACTCTTCATCGGCTTCCTCATCACCACCGGCTTCGCCTTCACCGCACTCCACCGCGCCGGACTCGTCTCCCGCCTCACCGCACTGACCGCGAAGCACCGCAACATCACCCTCACCGCCGCCCTCGCCGCCGCCGTCTGCTTCCCCTTCACCCAGCAGAAAGAGGAATACGCGCTCATCGGCGCCAACATCCTCATCTTCGGCACCGTGGCACTCGGCCTCAACGTCGTCGTCGGCCTCGCCGGCCTCCTCGACCTCGGATACGTCGCCTTCCTCGGCGTCGGCGCCTACGCCGCCGCCCTGGTCTCCGGCTCCACCATGTCGGCCATCGGCGTCGAATTCCCCTTCTGGGCCGCCGTACTCACCGGCGCCGCCGCCTCACTCGTCTTCGGCGTCCTCATCGGCGCACCGACGCTACGGCTGCGCGGCGACTACCTCGCCATCGTCACCCTGGGCTTCGGTGAGATCTTCCGCCTCACCGTGAACAACCTCAACGGCAACAGCGGACCCGACCTCACCAACGGCTCCCAGGGCATCCCCAGCATCCCCGACCTCAACTTCTTCGGATTCGACTTCGGAACCAAGCACGACATCCTCGGCTTCAGCCTCGGCAGGTCCGCCAACTACTACCTGCTCATGCTCCTCTTCACCGCCGTCGTCGTCCTCGTCTTCCGCCGCTCCGGAGAATCCCGCATCGGCCGCGCCTGGGTCGCCATCCGCGAGGACGAGACCGCCGCCACCGCCATGGGCATCAACTCCTTCCGCCTCAAACTGCTCGCCTTCGCCCTCGGCGCGACCCTCGCCGGACTCGCCGGAACCGTCCAGGCACACGTCAACTACACCGTGACACCCGAGCAGTACCAGTTCGCCGGCTCCGTACCCCCCAACTCCGCCTTCCTCCTCGCCGCCGTCATCCTCGGCGGCATGGGAACCCTCAGCGGACCCCTCGTCGGCGCCGCACTCCTCTACCTCATCCCGGCCAAGCTGCAATTCATGCAGGACTACCAGCTCCTCCTCTTCGGCGTCGCACTCATCCTCCTGATGCGCCTGCGCCCCGAGGGCCTCGTCGCCGACCGCAGGAAGCAGCTCGAATTCCACGAGACCGACCAGCCCGACGTACCGGAACCGCGACAGTCCGACACCACCGGCGCCGGCATCGCCAAGGCGGGGGCGTGACCACCATGACCACCACGAAAACCCCCACCACGAACAACGCCACCACCGTCCTCGACGCCAACGGGGTCACCATGCGCTTCGGCGGCCTCACCGCCGTACGCGAAGTCGACCTCACCGTCAACACCGGCGAGATCGTCGGCCTCATCGGCCCCAACGGCGCAGGCAAGACCACCTTCTTCAACTGCCTCACCGGCCTCTACGTCCCCACCGAGGGCAAGGTCAGCTACAAGGGCACCGTCCTGCCGCCGAAACCCCACCTCGTCACCCAGGCCGGCATCGCCCGCACCTTCCAGAACATCCGGCTCTTCGCCAACATGACCGTCCTGGAAAACGTCCTCGTCGGACGCCACACCCGGACCAAGGAAGGACTCTGGTCCGCCCTCCTGCGCCTCCCCGGCTTCACCAAGGCCGAAAACGCCAGCCGCGAACGCGCCATGGAACTCCTGAAATTCATCGGCCTGGCGGACAAGGCCGACCACCTCGCGCGCAACCTCCCCTACGGAGACCAGCGCAAACTGGAGATCGCCCGCGCACTGGCCAGCGAGCCCGGCCTCCTGCTCCTCGACGAGCCCACCGCCGGCATGAACCCGCAGGAAACCCGCGTCACCGAAGAACTCATCTTCGCCATCCGCGACCAGGGCATCGCCGTCCTCGTCATCGAGCACGACATGCGGTTCATCTTCAACCTCTGCGACCGCGTCGCCGTCCTCGTCCAGGGCCAGAAACTCGTCGAGGGCACCGCCGACATCGTCCAGAGCGACGAACGCGTCGTCGCCGCCTACCTCGGCACCCCCTTCGAAGGCGCCCCCGGCGCCGAAGAAGTCGCCGAGGTCGAAGCCGCCGAGGCCGAGGCCCACAGGACGACCGACACCGGCACGACCGACACCACCGCCACGGCGGACACCACCGGCACCACCAGCACGACCAGCACCACCGGCGCCGACGGCACCGAGGAGGACGCCCGATGACCACACTGCTGGAGGTCCAGGACCTCCGCGTCGCCTACGGCAAGATCGAAGCTGTCAAGGGCATCTCCTTCACCGTCGAAGCCGGCCAGATCGTCACCCTCATCGGCACCAACGGCGCCGGCAAGACCACCACCCTGCGCACCCTCTCCGGGCTGCTCAAACCGGCCGGCGGCAGCATCGTCTTCGACGGACAGCCCATCGGCAACATCCCCGCCCACAAGATCGTCTCCCTGGGCCTCGCCCACTCCCCCGAGGGACGCCACATCTTCCCCCGGCTGTCGATCACCGAGAACCTCCAGCTCGGCGCCTACCTCCGCAACGACAAGGCAGGCATCGAACAGGACATCCAGCGCGCCTACGACCTCTTCCCCATCCTCGGGGAACGCCGCAAACAGGCCGCCGGAACCCTCTCGGGCGGCGAACAGCAGATGCTCGCCATGGGCAGGGCCCTCATGTGCCGGCCCAAGCTCCTGATGCTCGACGAACCCTCCATGGGCCTTTCCCCGATCATGATGCAGAAGATCATGGAGACCATCGCCGAACTCAAGGCCCAGGGCACCACCATCCTGCTCGTCGAACAGAACGCCCAGGCGGCGCTCTCCCTCGCCGACCAGGGCCACGTCATGGAGGTCGGCCGGATCGTCCTCTCCGGCACCGGCGCGGACCTCCTGCACGACGAGTCCGTCCGCAAGGCCTACCTCGGCGAGGACTGACCCCACCGGCTCCGCGCACGGACCCCCGCGACGACACCTGAGCCACGAACGGACGAGGCCCGCACCCGGTCGAACCGGTGCGGGCCTCCCCCGTACACGTACGCCGCCTACTCGCCCGCCTTCTTCTCCTCGGCGGCCTGCTTCTCCGCGGCCCTCTTCTCGGCCGCATCCGCGATCAACGCCTCGGCGAGCTGCTGCATCGACATCCGCCGGTCCATCGACGTCTTCTGGATCCACCGGAACGCGGCAGGCTCCGACAGACCGTAGTCCGTCTGCAGAATGCTCTTCGCCCGGTCCACCAGCTTGCGCGTCTCCAGCCGCTGCGCGAGATCCGCGACCTCGCTCTCCAGCGCCTTCAGCTCCGCGAATCGCGACACCGCCATCTCGATCGCCGGCACCACGTCGCTCTTGCTGAACGGCTTCACCAGATACGCCATCGCGCCGGCGTCCCGGGCCCGCTCGACGAGATCACGCTGCGAGAACGCGGTCAGCATCAGGACAGGAGCGATGGACTCCTCCGCGATCTTCTCCGCGGCGGAGATCCCGTCCAGAACCGGCATCTTCACATCGAGGATCACCAGATCGGGGCGGTGCTCCCGGGCCAGCTCGACCGCCCGCTGCCCGTCCCCGGCCTCGCCGACGACCGCGTAGCCCTCTTCCTCCAGCATCTCTTTGAGGTCGAGACGGATCAGCGCCTCGTCCTCGGCAATGACGACACGGGTCGTCAGCGGCGGAACGTGCGACTTGTCGTCGTCGGTGGGCTGGGGCGACTCGGGGGTGGTCACGTGGCTCCTCTTTTTCAAGACAGGTGCTGCTACCCGAGCCTACCTAGCTCCTGTATGTTTGAGGCACAGCGGTCCTGCGCTAACCTTTGATGTTAAGGCCAGCCCTGGTAGTCCAGCGGAAGAGACACGGTGCTCAAACCACCGACAGCGTGGGTTCGAATCCCACCCAGGGCACTTCCCCTTCGATTCCAAGGTCAAATTGGACCTTGGTGATCTTCACTCCTGCTGGTGAACGCTCCTTCGAATCCAGCACATACTGACGGAGATCGCCCAAGACTCCCCCGTATGGAACAACACAGTCCTTCGTTACGGGACGAAGCGCTCGCCCTCCTTCGAAGCGGCTCCAGCAATCGCGCAGTTGCAGAACTCCTCAACGTTCCTCGCGGAACCGTCGGCTGGTGGCTGCATCAGGACCGCAAGCAGCGCGGAGTGCGATATGAGCAGCCCACCGACTGCCCGATGTGTACGGGTAGGGAGTTCGATCAGCTCGCTTACGTATACCTCCTGGGTCTCTACCTGGGCGACGGCCACATCATCTCGAAGCCGAAGCAACACCACTTGTCGATCTTCTGCGACAACACGTGGCCAGGACTGATCGACGAAGCGGAGTCGGCTATGCGAGGGGTGATGCCCACTCCCCGTGTGACTCGCCGCCACAGAGGCGGATGCGTCGAGGTCAAGTCCTTTACGAAGCACTGGCCCTGCCTCTTTCCGCAGCACGGGAGCGGCAGGAAGCACGAGCGCCGGATCGCCCTCGTCTCCTGGCAGCAGGAGATCGTGAACACACACCCATGGGATTTCGTCCGTGGCCTGGTCCACTCCGACGGATGCCGCGTCATCAACTGGACGACCCGCACCATCGCCGGAGAGCGAAAGCGCTACGAGTACCCCCGCTACTTCTTCACCAACGTCTCGGACGACATCCGACGCCTCTACACCGACACCCTCGACGGGCTTGGCGTCGAGTGGACGCACTGCACCCGCGCGGGCAAGGCGTACAACATCTCCGTCGCCCGACGGGCGTCCGTCGCCCTCATGGACGCCCATGTCGGGCCGAAGCACTGAACGACCTGCCTACTTGCCTCCGTCGTCCTCGCCGATGCGGTGCACCCGTACCAGGTTCGTCGAGCCCGGGACCCCCGGCGGGGAGCCTGCGGTGATCACGACGACGTCGCCCTCCTTGCAGCGGCCGATCTTCAGCAGCTCCTCGTCGACCTGGGCCACCATCGCGTCCGTCGAGTCGACGTGCGGGCCGAGGAAGGTCTCGACGCCCCAGGTCAGGTTGAGCTGGGAGCGGGTCGCCGGGTCCGGGGTGAAGGCCAGGAGCGGGATGGGCGAGCGGTAGCGGGAGAGGCGCCTGACGGTGTCGCCGCTCTGAGTGAAGGCGACGAGGAACTTGGCGCCCAGGAAGTCGCCCATCTCGGCCGCCGCGCGGGCCACCGCGCCGCCCTGGGTGCGGGGCTTGTTGCGGTCGGTGAGGGGCTTGAGGCCCTTGGCGAGGACGTCCTCCTCGGCGGCTTCGACGATGCGGGCCATCGTGCGGACCGTCTCGACGGCGTACCGTCCGACGCTGGTCTCTCCGGACAGCATCACCGCGTCGGTGCCGTCGATGACGGCGTTGGCGACGTCGGATGCCTCGGCGCGGGTGGGGCGGGAGTTCTCGATCATCGAGTCGAGCATCTGAGTCGCGACGATGACCGGCTTGGCATTGCGCTTGGCGAGGTTGATGGCGCGCTTCTGCACGATCGGCACCTGTTCCAGGGGCATTTCGACGCCGAGGTCGCCGCGGGCGACCATGATCCCGTCGAAGGCGGCGACGATGCTGTCGATGTTCTCGACGGCCTGGGGCTTCTCGATCTTGGCGATGACGGGGAGGCGGCGGCCTTCCTCGTCCATGATGCGGTGGACGTCCTCGATGTCGCGTCCGCTGCGCACGAAGGAGAGCGCGATGACATCGGCGCCGGTGCGCAGGGCCCAGCGGAGGTCCTCGATGTCCTTGTCGGAGAGGGCGGGGACGGAGACGGCGACGCCGGGGAGGTTGAGGCCCTTGTGGTCGGAGACCATGCCGCCTTCGAGGACGGTGGTGTGGACGCGGGGGCCGTCGACTTCGGTGACTTCGAGGGTGACGCGGCCGTCGTCGACGAGGATGCGTTCGCCGGGGGTGACGTCGGTGGCGAGGCCGTCGTAGGTGGTGCCGCAGGTGTGGCGGTCGCCTTCCATGGGCTCGACGGTGATGGTGAAGGTGTCGCCGCGTTCAAGCAGTACGGGTCCTTCGCGGAAGCGTCCGAGTCGGATCTTCGGGCCTTGAAGGTCCGCGAGGATGCCGACGCTGCGGCCGGACTCGTCGGATGCCTTGCGTACGTGGCGGTACCGCTCTTCGTGGTCGTTGTAGGTGCCGTGACTGAGGTTGAGGCGGGCGATGTCCATTCCCGCCTCGACGAGTGCCTCGATCTGTTCGTACGAGGTGGTGGCGGGGCCCAGGGTGCAGACGATTTTGGCTCGGCGCATGGTTCGACCCTAGACCTTACCTACGGGTAGTTAATTGGCCGTGCGTGACTACCCAACGACCTTTGACTGAAGGGTTGTTGACAAGTGTTGAATTGGGCGCCGATGCGCTCGGATGAGCGTTCCTTCCTTCCGGTATTCCTTTTTCGAGGGTTGTGCCTCACAGTTCGGGCGGCGACATGATGAAGCGGGCGTTCACCTGAGCACAGACGGTCTGGCGTCGGGGTTCGAGGTCGAGGGCGGGGGTGGGGGCCGGTGCGGCCGCGGCGCCGTAGCCGGCGCTTCCCCGGAGTCCCGCGGGCGGAGCGGGGAGGGCGGAGACGGCATTCTCGGCTCCGAGGTCGGCGAGTTCGACGAGGGCCGTGAGGTGGGAGCCGAGGGCGTCGGCGTATTCGCGGGCTCGCTGGACGGCTTCGCGTACGGCTTGGCGGCGGGCGTTCGCGTGGGCGGGTGAGTCGGGGCGCAGGGCCCACCAGGGGCCGTTGACGCAGGTCATGTCGAGGGCTGCCACACGGGTGACCAGTTCGCCGAGGGCGGTGAAGTCGTTGAGGACTGCGGTGATGTGGACGCGGCCGTGGTAGGCGCGAATCTTTTCGTCGCGGCCTTTCTCGGCGAGTTCGGGGTTGATGGAGAGGGCGCCGGTTTCGAGCTTCTCGACCGCCGGTCCGTAGGAGCGGATGAGTTCGAGGACGGCTTCGTTGCGGCGGGTGAGGTCTTCGAGGGCGGTGCGGCGGTCTTTGCCGCGTGCGGTGACGGTGATGCCCAAGTGTGCGATTTCGGGGTCGACTTCGAGGCGGGCTTCGCCCCGGACCGCGACGCGGGGGTGCTCGGGGGTGCCGTAGGGGGCCGTGGTGTCGGTCATGGTTCCACTGTGGCATGCGGGTATGACAGCGGCTGGTCACCGGATCGCAACCCTGTGGGGGGTGTTGCTCGGTATGGCTCCTGCGCCATTATCTACGCGCGTTGTGCGCTGTATGTGCGCTGGGCGGGGTGCGGTGTGGGGGCGGTGCGGTGTGCCGGTCGTCCTCCGGGCCGTGTCGGCCGTGTGCCGTGAGGGGTGCGGCGCCGGGCGTGCCGGGCCGCACGGTGACGGTGCTTCACGGGCACCGCGCTGGACGGGACCGCGCTGTACGAGATCTGAGCTGCACGAGAACCGAGCTGTACGAGATGCGAGATGTGGGAGACGAAATGCCGCTGAACCGTAGGACGTTCCTGGGCACGTCGGCGGCCGTGGGTGCCGGGGCGGCGATGGCGGGTGGTTCCGCTGTCCCCGCCGCGGCCCATGGTCATGGGCACGGCCATGGTCACGGGCGTCCGCCGAAGCGGTACTCGTTCACCGTGATGGGCACCACCGATCTGCACGGGAACGTCTTCAACTGGGACTACTTCACGGACAAGGAGTTCGACGACAAGGACCACAACGATGTGGGTCTGGCGAAGATCTCCACGTTGGTGGAGCAGGTGCGTCGTGAGAAGGGACGTGGCAACACCCTGTTGATCGATGCGGGTGACACGATCCAGGGCACCCAGCTGTCGTACTACTACGCGAAGGTCGATCCGATCACGGCGAGGCGTGGTCCGGTGCATCCGATGGCGCAGGCGATGAACGCGATCGGCTATGACGCGGCGGCTCTGGGCAACCACGAGTTCAATTACGGGATCCCGGTGCTGCGGAAGTTCGAGGAGCAGTGTGATTTTCCGTTGCTGGGCGCGAACGCGTTGGACGCGAAGTCGTTGCGGCCGGCGTTCGCCCCGTATGTGATCAAGCGGATGCGTACGCCGTTCGGACGGGATGTGCGGGTGGCGGTTCTGGGGTTGACCAATCCGGGTGTCGCCATCTGGGACAAGGCGAATGTGGGCGGGAAGATGGTGTTTCCCGGTCTTGAGGAGCAGGCGGCGAAGTTCGTGCCGAGGCTGCGTTCCATGGGTGCGGACGTGGTGATCGTGTCGGCTCATTCGGGGACGAGTGGTACGTCGTCGTACGGTGATCAGGTTCCGCATGTCGAGAACGCGGCGGCTCTGGTGGCCGAGCAGGTTCCGGGTATCGATGCGATTCTGGTGGGGCATGCGCATCTGGAGATTCCTGAGTATTTCGTGGAGAACGAGCGGACGGGCAAGAAGGTGGTGCTGTCCGAGCCGTTGAAGTGGGGGCAGCGGCTGACGCTGTTCGACTTCGATCTGGTGTGGGAGCGGGGTCGTTGGGTGGTGGAGCGGGCGGGTTCGCGGGTGCTGAACTCGAATGCCGTGGGCGAGGACCCGAAGATCACGAGGTTGTTGGCGGACGAGCACCGGAAGGTGGTGGCGTACGTCAATCAGGTCATCGGTACGTCGTCGGCGGCGATGTCGACGGCCGAGGCGGCGTGGAAGGACGAGCCGATCATCGATCTGATCAATGTGGTCCAGACGGAGACGGTGAAGGCGGCGCTGGCGGGCGGGGCGTATGCGTCGCTTCCGGTGCTTTCGCAGGCGTCGTGTTTCTCGCGTACGGCGCGGATTCCGGAAGGGGACGTGACGATCAGGGATGCGGCGGGGTTGTATCCGTTCGAGAACACGCTGGAGGCGCGGGTGTTGACGGGTGCGCAGATTCGCGAGTATCTGGAGTTCTCGGCGCGCTATTACGTGCGGACGGCTGCGGGCGCTCCGGTGGACACGTCGAAGCTGACGAACGCGGAGAACATTCCGGATTACAACTATGACGCGGTGTCGGGTCTGACGTATGAGATCGATGTCGCGAAGCCGAATGGTTCGCGGATCGTGAATCTGTCGTTCGAGGGGAAGCCGGTCGATCCTGCGGCGGAGTTCGTGCTGGCGGTGAACAACTACCGGGCGAGTGGTGGGGGCAATTTCCCGCATGTGGCGGGTGCCAAGCAGGTGTGGGCGAATTCGGAGGAGATCCGTAACACGATCATCTCCTGGGTGCGGGCGAAGGGTTCGGTGGATGCCGCGCGGTTCGCTTCGGTGGACTGGCGTCTGACGCGGGACGGCTCGCCGGTGTTCTGAGGGCTGTTCCGTGGTCCCTGGTGGCGCGTCCCGCGTGGGGGGGAACGCCGCCTGCGGGCGTGGGGTGGGAGTTCTTCGGGCCGTATCCGCCGGTCGGCGGGTACGGCCCGTGGCGTGAGCGGCTGCGGCAGTGGTCCGGGGGCTGGTCGGACGGTTCGGGAGGGGTGGCGAGGGGCGGCGTCCTGTCGTCGGTGTGTCGCTGTCACGGGGGTGTTCCGGGCCGTCGGCCTCGCTGCTGCGGCGAGGTGTCGTGCCAGGCGTCGCGGGCCGGACGGGACGTTCGAAATACGCCCTGCTGCCTCTCCAGGCGTGCTGCCAGCCACTCCGGGAGGGTGTCGCGGTTCGCCGGGGTCACCTGGAGGAGTTCGATGTCGGTGCGGTGCTTGAGGGCGTCGGTGAGCGGGCCGTGCTGTGCCTGGACGGTGGCGACGACATCGATGTCGGCTGCGAACAGTGCCCGGACGGCGTCCTGGAACGGGCGGTGGGCCAGTTCCATCTTTCCGAGCTCGTCGATGAGGACGAGACGTCCGGGGGGCGGCGCGGCTGTGGGGGACGGAGGTGGCCACGACAGGGACGGCAGGGCCAGTCGTTCCATGACTTCGAGGTCGACGCCGTAGCGTCCGACCCGTGGTGGCCCCGGAAGGTCGACGTGGGCGAGTACGGCCCGTCGGCCGGCCAGTGTTTCCAGGGTGAAGCCCACCCGTGTACCGCCTTCGCGGATCTCCTGGGTGGTGAAGCCGGTGGCGCGCCGGGCGTGCAGCAGCTCCGCCAGTCGGCGGATGGTGGTGGTCTTTCCGCTGCCGGGGCGTCCTTCCAGCAGGATCCTCGTCGGCATCGTGTGCTCCGGGGCGTGGGCGGGTGCGGGTGGCCGGGTGGTGCGGCCCTGCTGCCAGTGTCCCATCGGGGTGGGTGGCCGGGCTTCCGCGCGGGCCGGGTGGGGCGTCCCGGGGGTGTCCGGTTCCTGGGGCCCGGATCTGTCCGGCTCGGGCGGTCGGATCAGCTCCGGCCTGTTCGGCGCGCGGGATCGGGCCGGAGCTGGTCTGCTGGGGAGGAGGGGGCGTCGCGCTTTCGGGAGTGGTCTGGATGATTTCGTACCGAGTCGCCCGGGTCGCCATGGCGGGCGGGCCTTTCGAGCTCGTCGGGCGTGAGGTGCCGCAGCCGGGGCCCGGTGATGTGCGGATCGCCGTGGACGCCTGCGGGGTCTGTCACGGCGACGTGCTCTTCGTGGATGCCGGGGTGCCCGGCGTGCGGTTTCCGCTGGCGCCCGGGCATGCTGCCCGTTTCCGTGCGGTGCTCGCGGTTCGATGATGCGGCTGCCTGTCATGACCACGTCGCGCGACCTGTTGTTCGTCAGCCTGGACCAGGTGTCCGGTGGTGCTGTGGAGCAGGGTGGCTTGTCGCTCGCTCTGGCGGGGGCCGAGGTGATCGATCTGCTCGGTGTCGAGGCCGTCGCTCTGGATGGTGATCGCATCGTGCCGGGTCATGTCCCGTCCTTGACCGATCCGTTGCTGGATCGGGCCGCTTCGTCGCTTGTTCGTGACGCGCCGTACGAGTCGGTGGGTGACTGGCTGTGGCGCAGGGGGCGGGGTTTGTCGGCGGCGTATCTGGCCGTTCTCGAGGCGGAGGGGAAGCTCGCTCGGCGGCACCGTCACGGGGTGCCTTTCGGGGCGGGTCGGATCGTGCCGGCGGATTCGCCGGACCGCAGTGGTGCGGCGAGTCGCTGGGGGTCGAGGGAGCCCGTCCTGGTCGGTCTGGCGGGGGCTCTCGGGATCCGTGGTGAGGACGGTGGGGAGGGTGAGGAGGGCGTGGGCGCTGCCGACTCCCCCGGTGTGGACGACGATGCCGTGGACACCGTGCTCGCCGCCGTCCATGACGCGTTGACGCAGTTGGAGGCCGTGCGGTTGCGGCGTTCCGTCGAGCAGGCCGCCTTCGACAACATCTGGCGGGGCGAGTGATGCGGTGGGGGTGTTCTCCGGTGGGTCGGTGCGGGGCGGCCGTCTTCTCGTGGTGAGGGGCGGCCGCCTTGTGCGGTGTGGTGTGGTGCGGGGTCAGTGGTTGTGGGTGAGGGGGATGCGGTCGGGGTTCTGGGTGGGGACGGGTGGGGTGGTGGGGGTGAGGCCGAAGGTGGTGAAGGCGGTGCGTTGCGGAAGTGGGTAGGGGGTGGTGCCGGTGAGGTGGTTGAGGATGGTGGCGCTGCGCCAGGCGGCGAGTCCGAGGTCGGGGGTGCCGACGCCGTGGGTGTGGCGTCCGGCGTTCTGTACGTAGATGTTTCCGGTGATGGTGGGGTCGAGGGTGAGGCGGAGGTGGTGGTCGATGCGGGGGCGGGCGGAGTCGTCGCGGTGGAGGTGGGGTTCGATTCCGCCGAGGATGCGGTCGAGGGGGCGTTCGTGGTAGCCGGTGGCGAGGATGACGGCGTTGGTGGTGAGGGTGGTGCGGGTGTTTTGTTGGGTGTGTTCCAGGTGGAGTTCGATGCGGGTGTCGGCGATGCGTTCTGCGGTGCGGACGGTGACGCCGGGGGTGAGGGTGGTGCGGGGCCAGCCGCCGTGGAGGGTGCGGCGGTAGAGCTCGTCGTGGATGGCGGCGATGGTGTCGGTGTCGATGCCTTTGTAGAGCTGCCATTGGTGGGGGACGAGTTCGTCGCGTACGGCCTCGGGGAGGGTGTGGAAGTAGTGGCTGTAGTCGGGGGTGAAGTGTTCGAGGCCGAGTTTGGAGTATTCCATCGGGGCGAAGGCGGGGGTGCGGGCGAGCCAGTGGAGGTTTTCTCGGCCGGTGGGGCGGGCACGGATGAGGTCGAGGAAGATCTCGGCGCCGGATTGTCCGGAGCCGATGATGGTGATGTGTTCCGCGTCGAGGATGCTCTGGCGGTGGTGGAGGTAGTCGCCGGAGTGGAGGACGGGGACCGAGGGTGCTTCGGCGAGGGGTTTGAGGGGTTCGGGGATGTGGGGTTCGGTGCCGATGCCGAGGACGATGTTGCGGGTGTGGGTGCGGCCCAGGGCTTCGGCTTCTCCGTCGGCGTCGAGTTGGGTGTAGTCGACTTCGAAGCAGTCGTGCCGGTCGTTCCAGCGGATCGCGTCGACTTGGTGGTTGAAGTGGAGTCCGGGTAGTTGGTGGGTGACCCAGCGGCAGTAGGCGTCGTATTCGGCGCGTTGGATGTGGAAGCGTTCGGCGAAGTAGAAGGGGAAGAGGCGGTCGCGGGTGCGGAGGTAGTTGAGGAAGCTCCAGGGGCTGGTGGGGTCGGCGAGGGTGACGAGGTCGGCGAGGAAGGGGACTTGGAGGCTGGCTCCGTCGATGAGGAGGCCGGGGTGCCAGTGGAAGGCGGGGCGTTGTTCGTAGAAGGCGGTGGTGAGGGGGCGGGTGGTGGCGGGGATGCTGTGGGCGAGTGCGGCGAGGGAGAGGTTGAAGGGGCCGATGCCGATGCCGACGAGGTCGTGTGGCTGGTCGGTTCGGGGGGTGGGTCGGTCGGTCATCGGGGGGTGTTGCCTTTCGTGAGTTCGTGGGTGAGGTCGTCGACGAGGTCGAGGAGGGTGTGGAGGTCGTCGGGGGTGGTGTGGGGGTTGAGGAGGGTGGCTTTGAGCCAGAGGCGGTCGCCGGTGTGGGCGCGGCCGAGGACGGCGTGGCCTCGGGTGAGGAGGGTGCGGCGGATGGTGGCCACGGTGTGGTCGTCGGCGTCGGTGGGGCGGAAGAGGACGGTGGTGATGGTGGGGCGGTCGTAGAGGTCGAGGGTGGGGGCTTTGGTGATGAGGTCGGCGAGGTGGTGGGCGGTGGTGACGGTGCGGTCGATGAGGTCGGCGAGTCCGTCACGGCCGAGGGCTTTGAGGGTGACGGCGATCTTGAGGGTGTCGGGGCGGCGGGTGGTGCGCAGGGAGCGGCCGAGGAGGTCGGGGAGGCCGGCTTCGGTGTCGTCGTCGGCGTTGAGGTAGGGGGCGTGGTGGTGGAGGGGGTGGAGGTGGGTGTGGTGGGGGACGGCGAGGATGCCCGCGGGTGCGGGTTGCCAGCCGAGTTTGTGGAGGTCGAGGGTGACGCTGTGGGCGCGGTCGAGGCCGTGGAGTTTGCTGCGGTGGGTGGGGCTGAGGAGGAGGGGTCCGCCGTAGGCGGCGTCGATGTGGAGTTCGGCGCCGTGGGTGGCGCAGAGGTCGGCGATGTCGGTGAGGGGGTCGATCTGGCCGGTGTCGGTGGTGCCGGCGGTGGCGGTGACGAGGAGGGGGCGGTGGTGATGTCGGGTGAGGGTTTCTTGGAGTGCGGCGAGGTCCATGACGCCGGTGGGGGCGGGGATGACGACGGGTTCGGGGAGGCCGAGGAGCCAGGCGGCCCGGGTGATGCTGTGGTGGGCGTTGGTGGCGTGGATGGTCTGGACGGGGCCGTTGCGTTCGCGGGCGAGGAGGAGGGCGAGTTGGTTGGCTTCGGTGCCGCCGGTGGTGAGGAGCGCGTCGGGTGAGGGGTGGTGGGGGTAGATCTCGGCGGCGAGGGCGGCGGTGGTGTCGGCTTCGAGGGTGGAGGCGGCGGGTGCCTGGTCCCAGGAGTCCATGGAGGGGTTGAGGGCGGAGGCGGCGAGGTCGGCGGCGGCGGCGAGGGCGAGGGGTGGGGTGTGGAGGTGTGCGGTGCAGAGGGGGTGTGCGGGGTCTGCGGCGCCTTCGGCGAGGGTGGTGACGAGGGTGCGAAGGGCTTCGTGGGGGCCGGTTCCGTGGTCGGGGATGAGGGGGTGGGTGCTGGTGCGGGTGTGGTGGGTGACGGTGTCGGGTCCGCCGGTGGGGAGGGGGCCGTGGCGTCGGTCTGCGCCGTCCTGGAGTGCGGTGAGGACGGTGTCGAGGAGGGGGCGGAGCGCGTCGGGGCCGGTGGTGGAGCCGGCGAGGGGCGGGGTGGGCATGGCGGCGGCCTTCGGGTGTGGTGCGTGGGCATGGGTGGACATGCCAGCTTGTCCGGGATTCGGAGGGCGCGGCCGTGGAGCGCGGTGATCTGAACTCGAAAGGGGGATGTGGGGTGCGTGTGGGGTCGATGTGGCAGGTGGTGGTGGTAGTGGGGGCGTGACGGTCGTGGGAGGCGCGGGTCATGGGTGTGCCCGGCGCCTCCGTGGGTGGAGGGTGCGCCGGGCACGGGTGGTTGGGCGGTGATGGGTGATGCGGGTGATGTTGGTGATATGTGGGTGTTGTGCGTGGTGCGGGTGGGGGCGAGTGGGTCGGGTGCGGCCGGTGGGCCCCGCGGGTCGGTGGGTGCCGGTGGTGGGCGGGTTGGTGTCGGCCGGTGGGCGACCGCTGATGGATCGGTGCCGGCCGGCACCAGTGGTGACGGGTTGGTGCCGGCCGGCGGGCGACGGTGGTGGGTTGGTGCGGATCAGTGGGCTTCGCGTACGGCGAGGGCGCGGCGGAGGTCGTCGAGCTGGTCGATGAGCTTGCGGCGCAGGGCCGGGATGAGGCCGGTGTCGTTCAGGGCCTGCTCGCCGAGGTGCAGGTTGTCGGTGTCGACGGCGTATCCGGGGAACGCATAGCGGCCTGCGGCTTCGGCGATGGCGGGGCCGCGGCGGGCGGCGAGGCGGGTGGCCTCGGGGTAGTAGCGCGGCACGTAGTCCCGTACGAGATCGGCCTGTTCGGGCTGCCAGAAGCCTTGGGCGGTGGCGGTGAACAGGTAGTTGGAGAGGGCGTCGTCGTTGAAGAGGGTGTGCCAGGCGGTGGCCTTGGCCTCGGGGGTGGGGAGGGCGGCGCGGCAGCGGGCGGCGCCTTCCTGTCCGGTGGCGCTGGGGTCCTGTTCGAGTTCGGTGGCGATGTGGGCCTCGTCGATGGCGCCGAGGACGGCGAGGCGGGTGAGGATGCGCCAGCGCAGTTCGGGATCGAGTTCGGGTCCGCCCGGGACGGAGCCGTTGGTGAGCCAGTCCTGGATGGTGTCGGGCTGGGTGGCGGCGTCGATGAGGTGGCGTACGGCGATGAGGCGGAGGCCGGGGTTGTGGCCGTCCTCGGTGCGGCGGATGAGGTCGCGGCAGAGTGCGGTGATGGTGGCGAGGGCGGCGGGCCGGTTCTCGGGGGTGAGGTAGTGGCCGGCGATGTGGGTGCCCGCGAAGGCGAGTACGCCCTGGGCGAGGGCGAGGTCGGTCTCGTGCGGAAGGTGGGTGCGGGCGGTGTCGAGGTAGGTGGTGGGGGCGAGTTCGCCGTCGCGGACCATGTCGCGGGCGGCGTTCCAGACGACGGCGCGGGTCAGCGCGTCGGGGATGCCGGACAGGTGCTGGAGGGCGGTGTCCCAGGAGGTGGCGTCGAGGCGGACCTTGGCGTAGCTGAGGTCGCTGTCGTTGAGGACGACGAGTGCGGGGCGGCGGCCGGGCAGCGGGTCGGCCGGGCCGTCGCCGGGGACGTCGGTCTCGAAGCGGTCGCGCAGGATCAGGCGGCCGGGTCCGGTGTGGGTGGGGGTTCCGGAGAAGTCGGGGGCGTGGTCGTAGGCGCCGACGGCGATGCGGTGGGGGCGGCTGCCGCCGTGGTCGACGGTGACGGACCAGGTGCCGTCGGACTCCCGGACGCGGGGGGTGAGGGTGTCGACTCCGGTGGTGCGCAGCCATGTGTCGGCCCAGGCGTGGACGTCGCGGTCGGTGGCCGATGCGAGGCTTTCGATGAAGTCGGCGAGGGTGGCGTTGGCGAACTTGTGGCGGGCGAAGTGGGTGTTGATGCCGGCCAGGAAGTCCTTCTCGCCGAGCCAGGCGACGAGTTGACGCAGGGCGGAGGCGCCCTTGGCGTAGGAGATGCCGTCGAAGTTGAGCATCGCGGAGGCGGTGTCGGGGACGGCGGCGGGGTCGGGGGCGACGGGGTGGGTGGAGGGGCGCTGGTCGGCGTCGTAACCCCAGCCCTTGCGTGCGACGCCGAAGTCGACCCAGGTGTCGGTGAAACGGGTGGCTTCGGCGAGGGTCTGGTAGCCCATGTACTCGGCGAAGGACTCGTTGAGCCAGATGTCGTCCCACCAGGCGAGGGTGACGAGGTCGCCGAACCACATGTGGGCCATTTCGTGGGCGATGACCATGCCGCGGGTCTGACGTTCGGTGTCGGTGACGGCGGAGCGGTAGACGAATTCGTCGCGGAAGGTGACGAGTCCGGGGTTCTCCATGGCGCCCGCGTTGAATTCGGGGACGAATGCCTGGTCGTAGGAGTCGAAGGGGTAGGGCTCGTCGAACTTCTCGTGGAAGCGGTCGAAGCAGGCCCGGGTGATGTCGAGGATCTCGTCGGCGTCCGCGTCGAGGTGGGGGGCCAGGGAGCGGCGGCAGTGGATACCGAAGGGCAGTCCGGCGTGTTGTGTGGTCACGGAGTGCCAGGGGCCGGCGGCGACGGCGACGAGGTAGGTGGAGATGAGGGGGGTGGGTGCCAGGGTCCAGCGGCCGTCGCCGCGGTGTTCGGCGATGCCGTTGCCGAGGACGGTCCAGCCTTCGGGGGCGGTGACGGCGAGCTCGAAGACGGACTTGAGGTCCGGCTGGTCGAACGCGGCGAAGACGCGCTGGACGTCTTCCATGAAGAGTTGGGTGTAGGCGTATGTCTCGCCGTCGGTGGGGTCGGTGAAGCGGTGCATGCCTTCGCCGGTGCGGGAGTAGCGCATGGCGGCGTCGACGCGTAGTTCGTGTGCGCCCGCGGTGAGGGCGGTGAGCGGGAAGCGGTTCTCGACGAGGTCGGCGGGGTCGAGGGGCTGTCCGTCGAGGCTGATCGAGCGCAGGGTGGCCGGCTTGAGTTCGACGAACGTGTCTCCGGCCGCGGCTGCGGTGAACTGGATGACGGTGCGGGAGTCGAAGGTCTCCTCCCCCGCGGTCAGATCGAGGTCGATCGTGTACCGCTGTACGTCGAGGAACTGGGCTCGGGTCTGCGCTTCGTCGCGCGTCAGTACGGACATGCGTCCATGCTGCCGTACGGGCCGGGCGCCGCGCAGGCGGGTTCTCGCAGGGCTGAGGGGTACCGCCGGGGCGCGGAGTCACACCGGGGCGCGAGGGGATGTGCCGGGCCGGGTACGGGAGGCTGCGTGGCGGGTCCGCCGGCCGCCCTTGGTGCGCCCCGGTGTCGTACGGGGCGATCGGGAATCGCGGCGTTCGCGGGACCAGGGGGTCACGAGTCGCGGCGCGGGACCAGGAGATCGCAGGCCGGGAAGGCTACGGGACCAAGAGATCACGGGCCGGGAAGGCCGCGGGCCGAGAAGCTCGCGGGCTGAGGAGGCCGCGGGGCGAGGCGTTCAGGGCGCGGTCCGCTTGCGGTCCGCCGGAGCTCCGGGGGCGGGTGTGACGCGGAGGAGAGCGGTGACGGTCTCCCGGTATCCGTCGTGTCCGCTCAGGGCGGCGTGGCGCAGCGCCCAGGCGTCCGGGCCGAGTTGTGAAGTGCACTCCTCGGACCGTTCCCGGCATGTCGTGCACTCCACCTGTCGCACCGGTGGCGGCGCCTCCTCGCTCCAGTCCGGGCCGATCGACCAGCCGGTGTCCCGGATCGCCTTGCTCATCCGGTCGTTCCCCCGCCGTGTGCGGGTTTGGTGGGGCGGCCCCCGTAGAGAGGGGCGTGCCCCGGGCAGGCGTACACCTTGGTGCCGACGCCGGACGCGGCGTACACCTCGTCGACCTTGATCGGGAGCCTTGTCACCTTTCCGTCGTGGCAACAGCGTTCCAGCCGTGCCGGCACATGGACGATCTCCGTCATGATGGCCCTCGTTCGCCGTTGAATCGGGTGGTGGGGAACCAGCGTGCCGGTCGGCGGCGGGCTCAACGCTCACACATGCGTGAGTGTCGTTGGCGTCGTCGGGGCGGGCCGGGTGGCCGGGGTCTTCACAGGCCGATCCAGGCGGCCAGGTGTCCCAGGGTCTCGGGGGTGCGGCGCGATGTGTGCACCAGGCCCTTGACGGTCTCCCGCGCGCCGGGGTGGTAGCGCGTCTGCTCAGGAGCCGTACGGCGGGCGGCGGCGATGCTCGCGAGGGCCGCCTCGGTCCGGCCGGTCTCCATCTCCGAGCGGGCCCTGTCGATCAGGAAGTGGGCGCGTCGGGACGTGGCCAGGGCGGGTGGCAGGCTGATGCGCCTCGCCTGGGTGAGTGCCTCGTCGTACTGGTGCATCTCGACGGCGGCTGACATGCGGTGCAGGGCCACGTTCGTCGGGCCGAAGGAGAGCCAGTGGACCTCCGGAACCTCCCCCACCAGCCCGGCGCAGCGTTCGGCTTCCGCGAGGTGGACGTCGACGGTCGACGCCCGGCCGGCGCGGGCCGCGATCACGGAGGCGCCCAGATGCAGTTGTCCCGTGACGGTGATGGTCTGCGTCGTCGGTGGGACGGAGGCGATCAGCCCGTGTCCGGCGCGGACGAGCCGTCGGCCGATGGCGTATTCGCCCTCCCGGAAGTACGCCAGTGCCCGCATGTACTGGCGGATGGCGGCCAGGCAGGGGTCGGAGGCGCGTTGGGCGGCCCAGTCCATGCGATCGAGGGCCACGGAACTGAGATCGTAGTAGCCGAGTTTGACCGCGATGTCGTGGGCGGTGCGGTAGGTGGAGGCGAGGGCCTGCCACAGCCGGGTGGAGGGGTCCCGTGAGACCGCCGTGGTCAGTTGCGCGATCGTCCCGGGCAGGCGTCGGGCGGCGCTGCGCAGCCTGGCCGCGCGGACGTCGGCGCACAGTCGGTCCGCGGCCGTGTGGAGTGCGTGGGTGGGTACGTGGGGCAGTGTTTCGTCGGCCCCGAGGTCGTAGAGGTCGAGTGCCTCGCGGATGGGGCGCACGAGTGCGGCGAGCCGGCCCTGTTGCGGTTCGGTCGCGTACGGCTCCCCCGTCAGGGTCGTGACATCGATCCGCAGGGCGTGCGCGACGGCCGCGACGAAGTCGGCTCCCGCCGGCTTCGCGCCGCACTCGACCTGGTTGAGCAGGCTGTAGGAGTAGGGGATCCGCTCGGCCAGCTGTCTCTGTGTCAGTCGGGCCAGTCGGCGCTGTTCCCTGATCCGGGCTCCTACGGCATCGTCATGCGGATTGCACACACTGGCCTCCGTTCCTCGCTCGTGAGCATGAGGAAGGTACACACGGAAGATCGTTCCGGGGTTGGGCATCGTCCCCAATCCACCCGTATCGGGGGTGGTTGCGTGTGCTGTCGTCCTCGGTGTGGGATGGCGCCCATGACCGCCAGAACGCTGTACCTGTTCGGTTCCGCCGCTCCCCCTGTTCTCGATGTTTCCCTGGTCATCGGCCTGTTGCGGGGCCGGGGTTGGGATGTGTGTCTCGGTCTGACGCCGACTGCGGCGCGGTGGCTGCGGGAGGAGTTACCGGAGTTGGAGAAGTTGACCGGGCATCCCGTACGTTCTGAGTACAAGCGGCCGGGTGATCCGGACGTCTGGCCGCGGGCCGACGCGATCCTGCTGGCGCCGGCCTCGTTCAACACCATCAATCAGTGGGCGCTCGGTCTCACGTCCTCGTTCGTCGTCGGTGTCGTGGCCGAGGGGATCGGCAAGAGGATCCCGACGCTGACCATGCCGTGCGTGAACGCCGCCTTCGTACGGCATCCGCAGTTCGAGCGGTCGGTGGAGACGTTACGGTCCGCGGGGGTGGACGTGCTGTACGGGAACGGCGGTTTCGTGCCGAACCAGCCGGGCGAACGGCGCCCCGGCGGGTATCCGTGGGAGATCGCGGTCGATGCGCTGGACGCGCTGGACGGCACGTTGAGCGAGGTGGAGTCCGGCTCGCCGTGAGCACGTCGGTGTTGCCGCGCGCCGGATGCCTCGCCGTGTCGGCCGGACGGCCGCGGTGTGGCCGAGGTCGTGACCGCGGTGCGCCCCGGGTGGTGACAGCGGTGCGGGACTTCCTGGACGCGCCGCAGCCCCGGGCGCTGTACTGCTTCGACGGGCCGAGCCGGATTCGCAGTGGTACTGGGGGCCGTTGCTGTCCGAGTGGCTCATGTACACGGTGGTGCCGGCGCTCGGTTGTGCGGTGCTTCTGATGGCGGATGCGCTGGTGTCCGCCCGGTTCTCGCGTCCCGAACACGTCGGCTGGGCCGTACCGGCCCCGGTGGGGGGCGGTGCTGCTGGTCCTCGCGGACATCGCGGCGTCCGGGGCGCCCGCGCCGGTGGGCAACGGCGATCACGGCGACGAATCGGCCTGGGCCGGGCTCGTGGTCCTGGCCACGGGGCTCGGGCTGCTGGTGAGTGCCTGGGTGGTGTGGTCGAGGCGTCGGCGGGCGGTCCCGCCCCCGCACCCCGTGACCGAGCGAGCCGCACCCCCCTTAGAGGTCGCGCGCATAGGTGGGGCGGCGTCGCGGGGCGATGGGCGGCGCCCGGCGGCGTTGTCGTCGGTCGACGACTCCCCCATGGCCCGAAAGGCATGGGAGGGGCCCCCTTCGCGTCACCTCCCTCCTCCGCCTTGCCGGGCTTGCCCCTCGCCCTGCTCCTTCCTCCGCCCCGCCTATGCGCGCGACCTCTTGACCGAGCCACCCGTGGCCATGCGACCGAGCGATCGTGTCCTCGTGGCCGGGCCACCCGTTTCCTCGTGGCCGAGGACGAGGAGGGCGGAGGAAGGCGGGCCCCGCCCGAGGGCTCAGGCGTCCTGGTCGGCCGCCGACTCCTCCGCGATCCACTCGTGGTGCCGGATGACCTCGGCGACGATGAAGTTCAGCAGCTTCTCCGCGAAGGCCGGGTCGAGATGCGCGCTCTCCGCCAGTTGCCTCAGCCGGGTGATCTGCCGGGCCTCCCGGGCCGGGTCGGCCGGGGGCAGGTGGTGGGCGGCCTTGAGGTGGCCGACCTGCTGGGTGCACTTGAAGCGCTCGGCGAGCATGTGGACGACCGCCGCGTCGATGTTGTCGATGCTCTCGCGCAGGCGGTTCAGTTCCGTGCTCACGGACTCGTCGATGTCCTTCGTGGTCATGGTCAGCGAGCTTACGACCTGGGGAGCAATTAGGAGCGGGCTCCCGACGCCCTGCGACTCCGCCTCCCGTGTCGTCGTCGGTCACCGACGCTCCTTCCCCGAGCTCTCACCTGCTTTCGAGCAGGGGAGACCCCATCCGCCTCCCTCCTCCGCCCTGGAGTCGAAGCCGCACGACGCCGCTCGCCGATCCACTCCCTATTGCTCCCCAGGTCGTTGGACGGTGTGTCCTGTGCGGGGTTCGGCCGTTGGTCCGTTCATGGGGCAGGGTCCGGCTCAGGGCGCCGGGCCGGGAGGAGGGATGGTCGGCGGGTTCTCCGGGTCCGGCACCTGGCCGCTCCAGCCGCCCGGGACGTTGCGGCCCTGCTGTTCACGGAACCGGACCGGTGCCGAGCCGACGCGGCGGGCGAAGAGCCTGGAGAAGTACGCCGGGTCGTCGTAGCCGACGCGCCGGGCGACCGCGGCGACCGGCAGGTCCGTGGCGACGAGGAGTTCCTTGGCGCGGCCGAGGCGGATGCCGAGGAGGTAGTCCTTGGGGCTGCAGCCCGCCCCGCGCCGCACCGCCGTGCGCAGTTCGGCGGGTGTCATGCCGTGCCGGGCGGCGTGCTCGGCGACGGACAGCGGCTGGAAGGCGTCCCGGGCGAGGGCCTGGAGCACGGGGTCGCCGTCGGGGCTGACATCGGCGCGGGCCCGGCGCAGGGCGACGAGGAGTTCGTGGACGGCGGCTCCGGTCTCGACCTCCAGCAGGGGGTTGTCGCGTCGGGCGGCCCGGACGCTTCCTGGACGCGGCGCAGCGGGCCGGGCTGTGGGCGATCGTCCGCCCGGGGCCGTACATCTGCGCGGAATGGGAGAACGGGGGGCTGCCGGTCTGGGTGACCGGGCGGTTCGGGCGCCGGCTGCGGACCCGTGACGAGGAGTACCTGGACGCCGTGGAGCGGTGGTTCACGGCACTGCTGCCGCAGGTGGTGCAGCGGCAGATCGGCCGGGGCGGTCCGGTGATCACGGTTCAGGCGGAGAACGAGTACGGGAGCTACGGCACCGACCAGGTCTACCTGCGGCGGGTGGCGGGGATGCTGCGCGAGCTCGGGGTGACGGTTGCGCTGTTCACGTCCGACGGGCCGGAGGACCACATGCTCACGGGCGGTTCCGTGCCGGGGCTGCCGGCCACGGCGAACTTCGGTTCGGGGGCGCGGGAGGCTTTCGAGGTGCTGCGCCGCCATCAGCCGAAGGGGCCGCTGATGTGCATGGAGTTCTGGTGCGGGTGGTTCGATCACTGGGGTGCCGAGCCGGTCGTGCGCGATCCGGAGGAGTCTGCCCGGGCGCTGCGGGAGATCCTGGAGTGCGGGGCGTCGGTGAACATTTACATGGCGCACGGCGGGACGAACTTCGCCGGGTGGGCCGGGGCCAACCGTTCGGGCCCGTTGCAGGACCAGGACTTCCTGCCGACGGTGACGTCGTACGGCTACGACGCGCCGATCGACGAGTACGGACGTCCCACGGAGAAGTTCTGGCGGTTCCGCGAGGTACTGGCCGAGTACGCGGACGGGCCGCTTCCGGAGCTTCCGCCGGAGCCCGTGCCCCTGACCTCCCCGGTGCGCGCGGAGTTGACGGGCTGGGCCCCGCTTCCGCTGTGCTGGAGGCGCTGGGGACGAGGAGCCCGCGCCATCGGGGGTTCCGCCGACGTTCGAGGAGCTCGGGGTCGACCGGGGGCTGGTGCGCTACCGAGTCGCGGTGCCGGGGCCGCGCATCCCGTACGCCCTGGGGACGGTGGGGCTGCGGGGCCGGGCCGTGGTGTACGTGGACGGTGTCCGCGCGGGTGTGCTGAGCGAGGAGAACGGCACCCTGGACGAGCCGGTGGCCGGTCCCGCCGAGGTCGAGCTGTGGGTGGAGTCGCTGGGCCGGGTGAACTACGGGCCGCGGCTCGGTGAGCCCAAGGGGATCACGGGCGGGGTGGTGCACGAACGGCAGTATCTGCACGGTGTACGGGCGCGGGCGCTGCGGCTGGAGGCGTTCGAGGAGCCGGACGCGCTGGCCGGGGTGGCCTTCGAGGACATCCGATGTGCCGGGGAAGCGGGGCGGGCCGGGGGCGTCGGCGAGGCACGGCGTACCGGGTTGTTCCGGGGCACGTTCGCGGTCACGGGCGTGGCGGACACGGGGCACGCGGGGCTGGAACTGCCGGGCTGGACGCGGGGGTTCGTGTGGGTGAACGGTTTCGGCCTGGGCCGGTACTGGTCGAGCGGTCCGCGGCGGACGCTGTACGTGCCGGGGCCGGTACTGCGGGAGGGCGCCAACGAGGTGTGGGTGCTGGAGCTGGAGGGCGCGGGCGCCCCGTACGCCGAACTGGGTCCGGGGGCACCCGTCCGGGCCGCGGAGGCCCCGGGGGACATCCGGGTGTGAGCCGGGGTCCGGAGCGCGGCACCGGGGCCGGAACGTGATGTCTGGGCCCGGAGCACGGAACCCGGCACCGGCCCATGGCCCCGGCGGATCGCCGGGACCGGGGCCGGTGCCGGACCGATGGCCCGGGGCCCGTTCCGGAACCCCCGTTCGCGGGTCCGGGGCCCGGTCGGGCTCCGGGTTCAGGAACCCCGGCTCACGGGCTCACGGCCCTGCGGACGGACTCACGGCCTTGTGGCCTTGCGGTCGTGCGGTCGTGCAGGTTCCCGGATCAGAGCGTGGACGCGGCCGAGGCGATCTGGGATGCGAAGGTCGAGACCTCGGTGTAGACGCCCGGGTAGCCGGGCCTGGCGCAGCCCTGGCCCCAGCTGACGATGCCGACCTGGATCCAGGACCCGGAGTTGTCCTTGCGGAACATGGGGCCGCCGGAGTCGCCCTGGCAGGTGTCCACGCCGCCGGTGTCGATCAGACCGGCACAGATCTCCTCGCCGGGGACGAGGTCGCCGCCGTACGCGGCCTGGCACTCGGCGTCGGAGACGAACGGCACGGTGGCCTTGAGCAGGTAGCGCTGCTGCGAGCCGCCCTCGGTGGCCGCGCCCCAGCCGGCGATGGTGAAGGTGCCGTTGTTGTACGCGGTGCTGGTGGCGATCTTGAGGGTGGGCCGGTCGATCGGCTTGGCCAGCTTGATCAGTGCCCAGTCCTTGCCCGTGCCGTTGTAGCCGGGGGCCTGGAGAACCTTGGTGGACTTGACCTTGATGGCGCTGGAGGACTGCAGGTCGACGACGCCGGCGGTGGCGGTGATGGAGGTGTCGTTGCCCGATCCGTCCACGCAGTGCGCGGCGGTGAGCACGATGTCCTTGGCGTAGAGGGCTCCGCCGCAGCCCATCGACAGCCGGACCATGAACGGGAATTCACCCTGGGCCGCACGGGTCCCGCCGACGACGGGCGCGGGCGCCGCGGAGGCTCCGGCGGGCTGGAGACTGACGGCCGCGAGGGCCACGGCGGCTATGACGGAACATCTTTTCAGGGCGCGCAGAAGCTGCTTCAAGGGACTGCCTTCTTTCGTGGGGGGTGCTGTGGGGGTACTCGTAGGAGATCTCATAAGGGATCTCCCTGATCTCGCGGGGTGTGTCCGCCCTCGCCCGGGGCCCGGCGCACGGGCAGGATCACCCGGATGGTCATGCTCCCGACAAAGGCGTGCTTGGGATTATCGGGAAGCGATCACGGCCTCCACAAGGTTCGCTTTTCAGCCAAGATCACCAATGCCCTCGCGGTTACAGTGGAGACCGGTCGGACGTCGCGGACGGGGGTGGGCACGTGGCGGACAGCGGTCGGGACGGCAGCCGGGTCGATGGCGGGCCGGTCGTCCACGGCTTCCCTCATCTCGGTACGGTCCGTTCCGCGATCACGGCGCTGTACCGGAGGCTGTCGTACGACGGGGTCCGCGGTTACGCCACGAGCCTCACCGCGGCCGACGTCGCCCTCTCCGACCAGGACGACCTGCACCTCGGGGCCCAGCGGGTGGCCCGGGCCGTGGTCCAGCACCTGCGCCTGCCCGACGCCCGGATGGTCGTCGCCTTCCGGACCACGGAGCACGCTGCCACGGTCGAACTCGCCGCGGGGCCGGAGTACTTCATCGAACTCAACGACCGGTTCCGCACCCACCGCAGGGACGTCGGCGCCGCTCTCTCGCACGAGATCACGCATGTCCTGCTGCACCGGCTCGGCCTGGAGTTCCCGGGGACGCGGGACAACGAGATCCTCACCGACACCGTGACGGTCTACCTCGGCGCCGGCTGGCTGCTGCTGGACGCCTTCCGCGAGGACGCCGTATCCAGCCAGAAGCTCGGCTACCTCACCCCGGAGGAGTTCGGGTACGTCCTCGCCAAGCGGGCGTTCGCCTTCGGCGAGGACCCCTCACCCTGGTTCACCAGCCCGCAGGCGTACACGGCTTACACGAAGGGGCGAGCGCAGGCCCTGCGTGACACCCGGCAGCCCCCGCTCGCCTCCGCCGGCTGGGCGTCCCGGCACCGCTACGCCCGCGACCGGCGGGCCGCCCAGGAGCTTCGCGACACGTCCGCGCGTCCGGCCCCCGACGTCCCGTACGCCTTCGAGAACGGCCCGCGGGGACTCCGGGTCTCCTTCCCCTGCCCCACCTGCCACCAGCGCCTGCGCGTTCCGGTGCGCGGCCGGATGCGGGCCCGGTGCGGACTGTGCCGGACGGTCCTGGACTGCGACACCTGAGCGTACGGCCGCGGTGACGGTGTCCGGTCGTCCCCCGTCCGTAACGACCTGGGGAGCAAGAGGCCGGACCGGCGCACCGGCCGGGGAAGACGGCGGCGAACTCGGTGACGGGCGCGTCGCCCCGGAACAGGTACATCGGGTTGAACAGGGAACTCCCGGCGGTCAGTTCGATGGCGTCGACCGTGCCGTCCTCCTGGAGCCGAAGGGCGACCTGGAGGCTCTCGTCGAGCCGGAAGCCGCCGGGCACCCCGTCGTCCGTGTTGAGTTCGGCGGTGACCGCGATCGTGTCGCCCACCTCGTCGCGAACGGCGCGGGCGATGCCGAGGGCGAGCTTGGCGCGGCTGTCGAGGCTGCCCCCGTAGGCGTCGCCGCGATGGTCGAGACGCCGGCCGAGGGGGCGCGGGCGGGCGCGGGCGAAGGGGTCCGGCGGGGCGGGAAGTCGCGGTCGGCGGTCCGTGCCGGTCTCCGACCCTTGAGAGTACGGCCGTACGGGCGGGGTGCGGTCGGTACGGCGGGGTGAGGCGCGTGCGGCGGTGGTGCACCGGCCGGCGGCACACCGCCCTACCCGGCCCCGTACACCGGCCGCGACGCCTCCGCGCGGGCGAGCAGTTTCCGGGCCGCCTCCCCCGCCTCGGCCGGCGCCCACCGGGCCCCGAGGTCCTCGGTGGGTCCGGGGCGCCAGCCCTCCATGACCGTGATGCGTCCGGCCTCCGCCTCGAAGACGCGCCCGGTCACGCCGTCACTCGCGGCCGAGCCGAGCCACACCACCAGCGGGGACACGTTCTCGGGGGCCATCGCGTCGAACTCCCCCTCCCCCGGCGCCGCCATGGTCTCGGCGAAGGTCCGCTCGGTCATCCGGGTCCGGGCCGCCGGGGCGATCGCGTTGACCTGGACCCCGTACCGCCCCAGCTCCGCGGCGGCGACCAGGGTCAGGCCCACGATGCCGGCCTTCGCGGCGGAGTAGTTGCCCTGGCCGACGCTCCCGAGCAGCCCCGCGCCGGAGCTGGTGTTGATGACCCGGGCAACCGGTGGACGACCCGCCTTGGCCTCTGCCCGCCAGTGCCCGGCGGCCTGACGCAGCGGCAGGAAGTGCCCCTTCAGGTGGACCCGCATCACCGCGTCCCAGTCGTCCTCGTCCAGGTTCACCAGCATCCGGTCGCGCAGGAATCCGGCGTTGTTGACCAGGGTGTCCAGCCGCCCGAAGGTTTCCAGCGCGGTGGCGACCAGTGACGCGGCCCCTTCCGCGGTGGCGATGTCGCCGGTGTGGGCGACCGCCTCGCCGCCCGCCGCCGAGATCTCGTCGGCCACCTGCCGGGCCGGGCCGCCCGATCCCCCGACTCCGTCGGCACCGACACCGAGATCGTTGACCACGACCCGCGCCCCTTCGGCGGCGAACGCGAGCGCGTGCGCCCGGCCGAGCCCGCGCCCGGCACCGGTCACGACCACCACCCGCCCGGCACACAGCCCCCTCTCCGCCCGCCCCGCCCGCTCCGCCCGCCCCGCCCGCTCCGCCCGCTCCGCCCGCCCCGCCTGCTCCGTTCGCTCGGGTCGTGCCGCGCCGTATCCGTCCCTGCTCGTGGCCATCACACCTCTCCCCTGTTGGCGATGCGGGGGCAGACTGCTACCTTCCACACCTAACAAATGTTTGGTGGAAAGGTAGCTGATTCGCTCATGGGTGTCTCCACCACGAGCCCGGACAAGGGCATCCGCCTGATCACGGTCGACCACCCGCCCGTCAACGCGCTGCCCGTGCGGGGCTGGTACGACCTCGCCGACGCCCTGCGGGCGGCGGGGCGCGACCCGGAGGTCCGCTGTGTCGTCCTGACCGCCGCGGGGCGCGGATTCAACGCGGGCGTCGACATCAAGGAGATGCAGCGCGACACCGGACACGACGCCCTGATCGGCGCCAACCGCGGCTGCTACGAGGCGTTCTCGGCGGTGTACGAGTGCGAGGTGCCGGTCGTCGCCGCGGTGCACGGCTTCTGTCTCGGCGGCGGCATCGGGCTCGTCGGCAACGCGGACGCGATCGTCGCGAGCGAGGACGCCACGTTCGGCCTGCCCGAGCTGGACCGGGGCGCACTGGGTGCGGCGACCCATCTCGCCCGGCTCGTGCCGCAGCACCTGATGCGCGCGCTGTACTACACCTCGCGCACCGCCACCGCCGCCGAGCTGCACGCCCACGGATCGGTCTGGAAGGTCGTACCGCGCGACGAACTCCTGGACGCCGCCATGGAGTTGGCGGGCGAGATCGCCTGCAAGGACGGATATCTGATCCGGCTGGCCAAGGCCGCCATCAACGGCATCGACCCGGTCGACGTCCACCGCAGTTACCGCTTCGAACAGGGCTTCACCTTCGAGGCCGGTCTCAGCGGTGTCGCCGACCGGGTCCGCGACACCTTCGGCAGGGAGGCACGACCGTGACCGAAACCGACTCCAGGGCCACAGCCAGGACCGAAGCCGGAACCGATCCCGACCCCGACGCCGGGACCGGAACCGGGGCCGGGGCCGGAACCGGGGCCGGTTCGGATGCGAGGACCGACAAGAGCATGACCGCGCGCGAGGTCGTCTCCCGCCTCTCCAGCGGAATGACGATCGGCATCGGAGGCTGGGGCTCGCGCCGCAAACCGATGGCTCTGGTACGGGAGTTGCTGCGTTCCGACGTCACCGATCTCACCGTGGTCTCCTACGGCGGCCCCGATGTCGGCCTGCTCGCCGCCGCCGGCCGGATCCGCAAGCTGGTCGCGGCCTTCGTCACGCTCGACTCGATCCCGCTCGAACCGCACTTCAGGGCGGCCCGCCAGCGCGGCACGTTCGAACTGATGGAGCTCGACGAGGCCATGCTCATGTGGGGGCTGCACGCCGCCGCGAACCGACTGCCGTTCCTCCCCGTCCGCGCCGGTATCGGTTCGGACGTGATGCGGGTCAACCCCGCGCTGCGCACAGTCACTTCACCGTACGCGGACGGCGAGGAGTTCGTCGCGATGCCCGCCCTGCGGATGGACGCGGCGCTGGTCCACATGAACCGCGCCGACCGGTTCGGCAACGGCCAGTACCTGGGCCCCGACCCGTACTTCGACGACCTGTTCTGCGAGGCCGCCGACACCGCGTACGTCTCCTGCGAACGCCTCGTGGACACCGCCGAGTTGACAGAGAGGGCCGCCCCGCAGACCCTCCTCGTGAAACGGCACTACGTCACCGGGGTGGTCGAGACGCCCAACGGCGCGCACTTCACCTCGTGCGCGCCCGACCACCCCCGCGACGAGGCGTTCCAGAGGGCGTACGCAACCGCCGCCGCCGACCCCGTCGCCTGGGCGGAGTTCGGCGACCGCTTCCTGCCCGCGCACGGCGACGAGAAGAGCTATCAGGCGGCCGTCCGGACCTGGCACGAGGAGCAGCAGTGACCACGGATCGCACCACGGACCACACGGCGGCCGAAGCGGCCGACCTCACCCCCGCCGGCACCGGCGCGCCCCCCGCCACCCGGGCCGAGTACTGCGTGATCGCCTGCGCCGACGCCTGGCGGGGCGACGGCGAGGTACTGGCCAGTCCGATGGGCGCCGTCCCGTCCATCGGCGCGCGGCTCGCCCGGCTCACCTTCGCCCCCGACCTGCTGCTCACCGACGGCGAGGCGCTGATCGTCGGCCCGGACGGCACACCGGAGGGCTGGCTGCCCTACCGTCAGCACCTCACCATGGTCACGGGCGGCAGGCGTCACGTGATGATGGGGGCGAGCCAGCTCGACCGGTTCGGCAATCAGAACATCTCCTGCATCGGCGACTGGCACCGACCCGACCGGCAGCTGCTCGGGGCGCGTGGCGCACCCGTCAACACCCTGAACAATCCGGTGAGTTACTGGGTTCCCAAGCACTCCCGCCGGGTCTTCGTCGAGCGTGTCGACATGATCTGCGGCGTCGGGTACGACAGCGCGGCGGCGGCCGGCCGGTCGGCGCGGCGCCACCACGGCCTGCGGCGTGTCGTCACCGATCTCGCCGTTCTCGACTTCGCGACCCCGGACCACTCGATGCGCCTGGTCTCGCTGCACCCGGGCGTCACCGTCGAACAGGTCCGCGCGGCCACCGGTTTCGCGCTCGTCGTCGCGCGGGACGGCGTCCCGTCCACCCGGGAACCCACCGCCGCGGAGCTGCGCCTGATCCGCGAGGTCATCGACCCGGCGGGGGCCCGGAACCGCGAGGTGCGGGTCTGATGCGGACCGCGCTCACCGAACTCGTCGGCATCCGTCACCCCGTCGTGCAGACCGGCATGGGCTGGGTCGCGGGCCCCCGGCTGGTCTCCGCCACCGCCCGCGCCGGAGCGCTCGGCATCCTGGCGTCCGCGACGATGACACCGGAGCGGCTGCGGGAGGCGGTGCGCGAGGTCAAGTCCCGTACGGACGAGCCGTTCGGCGTCAATCTGCGGGCCGACGCCGGGGACGCGCGCGAGCGGGTACGGATCATCGTCGACGAGGGTGTGAAGGTGGCGTCCTTCGCGCTGGCCCCCTCGAAGGACCTGATCGCCGAGCTGAAGGACGCGGGGGTGGTCGTCATCCCGTCGATCGGTGCCCGGCGCCACGCGGAGAAGGTAGCGGCGTGGGGCGCGGACGCGGTGGTCGTGCAGGGCGGCGAGGGTGGCGGCCACACCGGCGACGTCGCGACCACGGTGCTGCTGCCGCAGGTGGTCGACGCGGTGGACATCCCGGTGATCGCGGCGGGCGGCTTCCACGACGGCCGCGGCCTGGTCGCGGCGCTGGCGTACGGGGCGGCGGGTATCGCCATGGGCACGCGGTTCCTGCTGACGTCGGACTCGACGGTGCCGGACGCGGTGAAGGCCCGCTATCTGGCGGCGGGCGTCAAGGACGTCACGGTCACCACGGCGGTGGACGGGCTGCCGCACCGGATGCTGCGTACGGAGATGGTCGCCTCGCTGGAACGCGCGGGCCGGGTACGGGCGTTGGCCCAGGCGGTGCGCCGGGCCGCGGGCTTCCGGCGGATCTCCGGCCTCGGCTGGTCCCGGATGGTGCGCGACGGTCTCGCGATGAGGCACGGCAAGGACCTGTCCTGGAGCCAGGTCCTGCTCGCCGCCAACACCCCCATGCTGCTGAAGGCGTCCATGGTCGACGGTCGCACCGATCTCGGCGTGATGGCGTCGGGGCAGGTGGCCGGGGTGATCGAGGATCTGCCCAGCTGCGCGGAGCTGGTGGAACGGGTGATGGCGGAGGCCCATGCGGCCCTGGCCGCGGCAACACGCACCCTGGCCCCGACCCCCGAGGCACCGCCCCGGCCCTCGCTCCCGCCGGGTGACGGAGCGGCGGTGCGGTGACCACGACCGTGGCCGGGCGCACCCCCGGTCACGGCCGTGGTCACGGCCATGGCCGCCGCACCTCGTCCGCGTGTGCGCCCGGACGTCCCGGCACGTTTCCCGCACTACCTCCGCGCGTCTCCCGTGCGCCTTCGCGCGTCTCCGCACGTCGCGTGTACGGGGGCGACGGCTACGCGGCTCGGCGGCCACGCCCCGTCCGCTCGGCGCCACCGTTCCCGGCACCGGCCCGGGTCCGGGTCCGGGAGCGCCCGGTACCGGCCGCGCGGGGGGAACCGCCGCCGGTGGAGCCGCCCGAGCCCCGGCGCTCTCCGTCCCCGGCACCCCGGCGCTCGCCGCCTCCGGAGACCCGGCCCTGGCCCCCGGCGCCCCGGCCCGTGCCGTCGGCGCCCCGGCCGTCGCCGCCGCGGCGGCGACGGCGCCCGCCCGAAGAGGTGCCGGGACCGCCCGGCTCGGCACCGCCGGACCGGGTGCGCTGCTTCGGCGGGGTGACCGGCTGCGGGACCTCGATGACGACCGCGACCCCGGACGGTTCCCGGGCCCCGGTGATCCGTACGAGTTCCTCGTCGCCGGAACGGACCCGGGTGGTGCGCGGAGAGATGCCCGCGTCGGCCATCAGCCGGTTCATCTCCCGCTTCTCCTCGGGGAGCACCAGGGTGACGACGCTGCCGGACTCACCGGCCCGCGCCGTGCGCCCGCCCCGGTGGAGGTAGTCCTTGTGGTCGGTCGGCGGGTCCACGTTCACGACCAGGTCGAGCTCGTCGACATGGATGCCGCGTGCCGCCACGTTCGTCGCGACGAGCGCGGTGACCTGGCCGTTCTTGAACTGGTCAAGTGTCCGGTTGCGCTGCGGCTGCGAGCGCCCGCCGTGCAGGGCCGCGGCCCGTACCCCGTTGGCGAGCAGCCGCTTGGCGAAGCGGTCGGCGGACCGCTTGGTGTCCACGAACATGATCACCCGGCCGTCGCGGGCGGCGATCCGGATGGCGACGGCCTTCTTGTCCGTCTCGTCGACCACGTGCAGCACATGGTGTTCCATCGTGGTGACCGCGCCCGCGGACGGGTCGACCGAGTGCACGACGGGATCGGTGAGGAACATCCTGACCAGCCGGTCGATGTTCGCGTCGAGCGTCGCGGAGAACAGCATCCGCTGGCCGCCCGGCTCGACCTGCTTGAGCAGTGCCACGACCTGCGGCATGAAGCCCATGTCGGCCATCTGGTCGGCCTCGTCGAGAACGGTGACGGCGACCTGGTCGAGGCGGCAGTCCCCGCGCTCGATGAGGTCCTTCAGCCGGCCCGGCGTGGCGACGAGCACCTCGGCGCCCCGTCGCAGCGCGAGGGACTGCCGGTTGATCGACATTCCGCCGACGACGGTGGCCAGGCGCAGATGCACGGAGGTGGCGTACGGCGTCAGCGCGTCGGTGACCTGCTGGGCGAGCTCGCGGGTCGGGACGAGGACCAGCGCGAGAGGCGCCCGCGGCTCGGCACGCCGCCCGGCGGTACGGGCCAGCAGCGCGAGGCCGAAGGCGAGGGTCTTGCCGGACCCGGTGCGACCGCGGCCGAGGATGTCCCGGCCGGCCAGCGAGTTCGGCAGCGTGGCGCCCTGGATCGGGAAGGGATCGGTGACCCCCTGCGCCGCCAGGGTCTTCAGCAGGGCCGTCGGCATGTCCAGTTCGGCGAACGCCTCGACGGCGGGCAGTGCGGGGGTCAGGGTCTCGGGCAGGGCGAACTCTCCCTGCGGCGGCATGGCCCTGCGACGGGACGACGCCTTGCCGGGGCCCTTGCCTGCGCCCTTGGCGGCCGCCTTCGCCGGGGCCGTGCCGCGCCCCCTCGACGGGCGGTTGCGGGCGGGGCGGTCCTGGCGTTCGGAGCGGGTCATACGGAATTGCCCTCCTGGGGATTCCTGGAATTTCCCAGGACCCGGGGGAACTGCCGGGACCGCTGGGAACACAGCGTGATGGGACGACGGACGGCGTGAGCGGGCCCGGGGCCACGGGGACAGCACAAGCCGGGACCCGCACCTCGACGGTGCGGGCCCCGGCTGCGGGTTGCGCGTCCGACGGTCAGGCCGGGACGATGTTCTCCGCCTGCGGGCCCTTCTGGCCCTGCGTCACGTCGAACGTGACCTTCTGGCCCTCGTGAAGCTCACGGAAGCCGGTGGAGCTGATGTTGGAGTAGTGGGCGAAGACGTCGGCGCCGCCGCCGTCCTGCTCGATGAAGCCGAAGCCCTTTTCCGAGTTGAACCACTTCACGGTTCCAGTGGCCATGTCATTCTCCTCAAGAGGTGCAGTGCCGGAAATCCGCACTTCACGAATTCCGCGTCGCCGCATTGAGCCCCATCCGGAGAAAGCCGGAAAACAATAATGCGCCCGACGAAGCATTCCCGTCAGGCGCACATCATGTTCATGGGTACCAAAACTGCAACGCGGCAACCTTAGCACGTTCCGCCGGTCGCGGCGGGGACGCGCCACGCCGAGACCGGCGGATTCCGGGCCGGACCGGAGGAAACCGGAGGAAATCAGAGCCGTTCGATGATCGTCACGTTCGCCTGACCGCCGCCCTCGCACATGGTCTGGAGCCCGTAGCGGCCCCCGGTGCGCTCCAATTCGTGGAGCAACGTCGTCAACAATTTCGCACCGGTTGCGCCGAGCGGGTGACCCAGAGCGATCGCGCCGCCGTTGACGTTCACCCGGTCGGGGTCGGCGCCGGTCTCCTTCAGCCAGGCCAGCACGACCGGGGCGAAAGCCTCGTTGATCTCGATCAGGTCCATGTCATCGATGGTCATGCCGGTCCGCGCGAGTGCGCGGGCGGTGGCCGGGATCGGGGCGGACAGCATGCGGATCGGATCCTCGCCGCGCACGGAGAGGTGGTGGACGCGGGCGCGCGGAGTGAGGCCGTGCTCGGCCACGGCGCGTTCGGAGGCCAGCAGTACGGCGGCCGCCCCGTCGGATACCTGTGAGGAACAGGCCGCGGTGATCGTGCCGCCCTCCATGACCGGCTTCAGCGCGGCCATCTTCTCCAGGGTGGTGTCACGGCGCGGGCCCTCGTCGGTGGTGACGTCGCCCACGGCGACGGTCTCGCGCGCGAAGCGGCCCTCGTCGATGGCGCGGAGCGCGCGCCGGTGGGAGCGCAGCGCGAACTCCTCCATGTCGAGGCGGCTGATGCCCCACTTCTCGGCGATGAGCTGGGCACCGTGGAACTGGTTGACCGGCGCGTCGCCGTACCGGGCACGCCAGCCCTCGCTGCCCGCGTACGGCCCCTCCGTCAGGCCGAGCGGTGCGGCGGCCTGGCGGGAGGCGAAGGCGATCGGGATCTGCGTCATGTTCTGCACGCCGCCCGCGACGACCAGGTCCTGGGTGCCGGAGAGCACGCCCTGGGCGGCGAAGTGCACGGCCTGCTGGGAGGAGCCGCACTGGCGGTCGACGGTGACGCCGGGGACCTCCTCGGGCAGTCCGGCCGCCAGCCAGCAGGTGCGGGCGATGTCGCCGGCCTGCGGCCCCACGGTGTCGAGGCAGCCGAGAACCACGTCGTCGACGGCCGCCGGGTCGATCCCGGCCCGCTCGACGAGGGCCTTGAGCACATGGGCGCCGAGGTCGGCGGGATGGATCCCGCCGAGGCCGCCCCCGCGCCTGCCGACCGGGGTGCGTACCGCTTCGATCACGTATGCCTCGGCCATGACTGCCACTCCTTCACGGGGCTCACGGGTTCGGGTCTGCCCAGGGGTCAGGTGTCCAGGGCGATGCCGTCCAGGACCATCGAGAGGTACTGACGGGCGATCTCGTCGGGGCTGTGCTGTCCGCCGGGTCGGTACCAGGAGGCCGCGACCCAGACGGTGTCGCGGACGAACCGGTAGGTGAGGCGGATGTCGAGGTCGGCGCGGAAGGTCCGGTCGGCGACGCCGCGTTCCAGCGTGCCGAGCCACGCCTGCTCGAACTCGCGCTGGGAGTCGACGAGGTACTGGAAGCGCGACTGGGTCGCCAGATGCTTGGACTCCTTCTGGTAGATGGCGACGGCGGCGCGGTGCCGGTCGATCTCCCGGAAGGACTCGGTGACGAGGGCCTCGATGGTCTCCCGGGGGCCGAGTCCGGCGGCGAGCACCGCCTCGTAGCCCTCCCGGAGCTCGGTGAGGAAGGTCGAGAGGATCTCGTCGATCATCGACTCCTTGGAGTCGAAGTGGTAGTAGAGACTGCCCGCGAGCATCCCCGCCGCGTCCGCGATCCTGCGGACGGTGGTGGCGTTGTATCCCTGCGCGGCGAACACCTCGGCGGCGGTGTCGAGCAGTTCGCGGCGGCGCTCGGGCGAGGGGGTCACCTGGGGCTTCTTCTTCGTAGGCACCCGCCCATTGTCCGCCCGCGGCCCCCTGCCCCGGACATCGCGGGCACGGCGGCGGCCGTCCACTCAGGCACGCTGGCTGCTCACCGCGACGACCTCGCCCGTCATGTACGAGGAGTAGCCGCTGGCGAGGAAGACGATGACGTTGGCGACCTCCCACGGTTCGGCGTACCGGCCGAACGCCTCCTTCGCGGTCAGTTCGTCGAGGAGCTCGGCGGAGGTGACCTTCACCAGGTGCGGGTGCATGGCGAGGCTGGGGGCGACAGCGTTGACGCGTACGCCGTACTCGGCGGCCTCGATCGCGGCGCACCGGGTGAGCGCCATGACGCCCGCCTTGGCCGCCGCGTAGTGGGCCTGGCCGCTCTGGGCGCGCCAGCCGACGACGGAGGCGTTGTTGACGACGACGCCGCCGCGCCCCGCCGCCCGCAGCGAGCGCAGGGCGGCCCGGGTGCAGCGGAAGGTGCCGTTCAGGGTGACGTCGAGGACCTTGGTCCACTGCTCGTCGGTCATCTCGGTGAGCGGCGCGGTGCCGCCGAGGCCGGCGTTGTTGACGACGATGTCGAGTCCGCCGTGGGTGCGTTCGGCGAGCGCGAGAAGGGCCCGGACCTGTGCCTCGTCGGTGACGTCGCAGGGCAGTGCGGCGACGCGGTCGGCTCCGAACTCCCCGGCGAGGGCGCGCTCCGTCTCGCCGAGGCGGCGGGCGTGCGCGTCCCCGATGACGACGCGGGCACCCTCCTCCAGGAATCTGCGGGCGGTGGCACCGCCGATTCCGGTGCCCGCGGCGGCGGTGACGACGGCGCTCCGGCCGGCCAGCAGTCCGTGTCCAGGTTCGTACTGCGGTGCGCTCACGCCCGTGCCTCCTCGGTCCCGGTCCGCGGGGTTCTCGACGGTGCCCAGCCCGTACGTTAACCTACCAAACACTTGTTAGGGAAGGATGAGCCGATGCCCGATGCCCACGACACGTCCGCCGGTCGTCCCCACACCGGCACCGACGGCCGGACCGGCACCGACACCGACACCGACACCGACACCGACACCGACGAGGTTGTGCTGTACGAGCGACGGGGCCCCGTCGCGTACGTGACGCTGAACCGCCCGCGCTACCGCAACGCGCAGAACTCGGCGATGACCTACGCCCTGGACGCCGCGTTCTACCGGGCCGCCGAGGACTCCGAGGTGAAGGTCGTCGTGCTGGGCGGTGCCGGGGACCACTTCTCGGCGGGCCACGACATCGGCTCCCCCGGGCGCGACGCCCACCTGCCGTTCCGGCGCCGGGCGGGGCTGTGGTGGGACCACTCCGACAAGGCGGGCGCGGAGAGCCGCTTCGCCCGCGAGTCGGAGGTGTATCTCGGCATGTGCAGGCGCTGGCGCGAACTGCCGAAGCCGGTCGTCGCCGCCGTCCACGGGGCGTGCGTGGCGGGCGGGCTGATGCTCGCCTGGGTCTGTGACCTGATCGTGGCGAGCGAGGACGCCTTCTTCGCCGATCCGGTGGTCCGGATGGGCATCCCCGGTGTCGAGTACTTCGCGCACCCGTGGGTGATGCCGCCCCGGATCGCCAAGGAGTTCCTGTACACCGGCGACCGGATGAGCGCCCGCCGCGCCTACGAGATCGGCATGGTGAACAAGGTGGTGGCGCGCGACGGACTCGCCGCCGCCACCGAGGAGCTGGCCCTCCGGATCGCGCGGATGCCGCGTCTGGGGCTGGCGCTCACCAAGCGCGCGGTCAACCAGGCCGAGGATCTCCAGGGGCTGCACACCGGCCTCGACTCGGTCTTCGGACTGCACCACCTGGCGCACGCGCACAACGCGGAGACGGCGGCGGACCCGCTCGGCGGCATGGACGTCGCCTCGATGAAGCGGGCGGGGAACGCGGAACCGCCGGACCCGGCGGGGACGAGGGGACGGGCGGGCGCGGCGGGACGGGCGGAGGGCTGATGGACCTGTCGTACACCGCCGACGAGGAGGCGTTCCGGGCCGAGTCCCGGGCATGGCTGCGGGCCCACGTGCCCGACGAGCCGCTGCCGTCGCTGGAGACCGCCGAGGGCTTCGCCGCGCACCGGGAGTGGGAGGCTCGGCTGCACGCGGACCGCTGGTCGGTCGTCTCCTGGCCGCGCGCGTACGGCGGGCGGGGCCTCGGCCTCTTCCACTGGCTGGCCTTCGAGGAGGAGTACTACGCGGCCGGCGCCCCCGGCCGGGTCTCGCAGAACGGCATCAATCTGCTGGCCCCGACCCTCTTCGACCACGGCACCGAGGAGCAGCGGGCCCGGATCCTGCCGTCGATGGCGAGCGGCGAGGTGATCTGGGCGCAGGCGTGGTCCGAGCCGGAGGCGGGCTCGGACCTGGCGTCGCTGCGGTCGCGGGCGGTGCGCACGGAGGGCGGCTGGCTGCTGTCGGGGCAGAAGACCTGGTCCTCGCGGGCGGCGTTCGCGGACCGGGCGTTCGGCATCTTCCGTACGGACCCGGGGGCCGCGAAGCCGCACCACGGGCTGACGTATCTGATGTTCGACCTGGCGGCACCGGGGGTGACGGTGCGTCCGATCGGCCGGCTGGACGGCAAACCGGCCTTCGCCGAACTCTTCCTGGACGAGGTGTTCGTGCCGGACGAGGACGTCATCGGGGAGCCGGGGCAGGGCTGGCGCATCGCCATGGCGGCGACGGGCGCCGAGCGGGGGCTGACGCTCCGCTCCCCCGGCCGCTTCCTGGCCGCCGCGGACCGGCTGGCCGCGCTGTGGCTCGACCGGGGCGACCCGTCGGACTCCGCGCTGCGCGACCGGGTGGCGGACGCGGTGATCGGGGCGCGCGCGTACCAGCTGTTCACCTGCGCGGGCGCGTCACGGTTCGCGGCGGGGACGGCCGTCGGCGCCGAATCGAGCCTCAACAAGGTGTTCTGGTCCGAGTACGACATCGCGCTGCACGAGACGGCGCTCGATCTGCTGGGACCGGACGCGGAGCGGGCGGACTCCGCGTGGGCCGAGGGATACGTCTTCTCGCTCGCCGGCCCCATCTACGCGGGCACCAACGAGATCCAGCGCGACATCATCGCCGAGCGTCTGCTGGGCCTGCCGAAGGGACGGCGCTGATGCGTTTCCTCCTCGACGACGAGCAACGGGACTTCGCCCGCTCGCTGGACGCGATGCTGACGGCGGCCGGTACCCCGTCGGTGGTACGGGCCTGGGCCGCGGGGGACTTCGGGCCGGGGCGGGCGCTGTGGGCGCGCCTGGCGGAGGCCGGGGTGTTCGCGCTGGCGATACCGGAGGAGTACGGGGGCGTGGGGCCGCTCCCGGTCGAACTGGCCGTCGCCTTCACCGAGCTGGGGCGGCACGCGGCACCGGGGCCGGTGGCGGAGACGGTCGCGGCGGGGGTGCTGCTGGCGGGCGTGGGGGGCGCGGCGGCGAAGGAATGGCTGCCGCGTCTGGCGTCCGGCACGGCGTCGGCGACGTTGCGGATGGACGGGTACGGACCGTACGCGCTGGACGCGGACGCGGTGGACGCCGTGTTCACGGTGACCGGTGACGTGTTGTGGTCGGCGCCGGGTCCGGGGGCGCTCTCGCCGTCGTCGGACCCGGCCCGGCGGCTGCTGAGCCCCCCGCCGGGCGGAGACGTCCTGGCGTCCGGGCCCGGGGTGGTGCGGGCGGCGGCGCGGGCGGGGCGGTGGGCGGCGTTCGCGACGGCGGCGCAGGCGCTGGGTACGGGCGAGGCTCTGCTCGGGGCCACGGTCGATCACGTGAAGCGGCGTTCCCAGTTCGGCACGGCCATCGGGTCCTTCCAGGCGGTCAAGCACCGGCTCGCGGACGTGCTGACCGGGCTGGAGTTCGCCCGTCCGCTGCTGTACGGGGCCGCGCTCGCGCTCGCCGAGGGGGCGCCGGACGCCGACGCCCAGGTGGCGGCGGCCAAGGTGAGCGCGGGCGAGGCGGGGTACGCGGCGGCGCGCGCGGCGCTGCAACTGCACGGCGCGGTGGGCTACACGCAGGAGCTCGACCTGTCGCTGTGGCTGCGCAAGGCGCGTCCGTTGCGGGACGCCTGGGGGACGCCGGGGGCCTGCCGGGCGCGGGTGCTGGCGGGGCTCGCGGACTCCTCCCGCGCGCCGCGGGGAGCGATGGGAGAAGCCTGAGCGGCCCGGACGGTCAGGTCTCGTACGGGGTGCCGTCGGCGGGCCGGTGGATGGTGCGCACCGGCGCACCGGGCCGCCACACCCGCAGCACCATTTCGCCGGAGTCCAGGTTGGTCAGGACCACCTCGCCCAGTTCCGCGCGGAAGAGCTGGAACGGCTCCGGCGGTTTCGCCTCCTCGGTGAAGCGGGCCAGGAACGCGGGGTCGGTCGCCTCCACCGCCCGGCCGGAGACCCGGACGTCGCCGTCCGCCAGCTCCGCGTCCGGCCCCGGATTGGCCTGCACGGCGAAGCGCGGATCGCGCAGCAGGTCCAGCGCCTTGCGCGAGTCGGGCATCATGCCGAGCAGCAGCTCGCCGAAGCGGAAGTCCACCTCCAGTCCGGTGACGCGCGGCGCACCGTCCTTGCGGAGGGTGGCCAGGACATGGTGCCGGTACAGCCCGAAGCGGCTCCGAACAGTGTCGGCGAAGGCGGGGTGGGCGGCCTCGAACGCCGCCCAGGAATTCCGTGAGGTCGATGTCATGGGGACAGGAAATCCGGGAAACCCGACATCCTCTGTCCGTTTTCCCAGGGCCTTCGACCGGATTCCCCGGGTATTCGCCCGGCAGGCCGCCTGGGCCGTCGTCCCCGGCCGGGCGCGCGACGACCTTGGGACACCCTCGCGCACCCCCGTCGGCGGCCGTTCGCTATTTTGATCGCCGCCGCCCCCACCGGCCGCTTCATGTCCGCCCACCGTGAGGAGCCCGCCGTGGATGCCGCGGCCACCACCTGCTTCCGTCATCCGTCCTACGAGACGTATGTGAGCTGCGTCCGCTGCGAACGGTTCATCTGCCCCGACTGCATGCGGGAGGCGGCCGTCGGCCACCAGTGCGTGGAGTGCGTGAAGGAGGGGCAGCGGTCGATCCGGCAGGCCCGTACGGTGTTCGGCGGTGTGGTGTCGAGGACCGCCGTGCCGCTCGTGACGTATGTGCTGATCGGCCTCAACGTCCTCGCGTATCTGGGCGAGTCGGTCCGTCCGGAGATCGTCGACCGGTTCGCGATGCTGGGCGCCGGGCTGACCGCCCCCGACGGGAGCCAGTACCTCTACGAGAACGGCGACTTCACCGGCTTCGACGTGATCGGGGTGGTGGACGGGGAGTGGTACCGGCTGCTGACCGGGGCGTTCCTGCATCTCCCGCCGGCCGGGGCGTCGTTCGGCGCGCTGCCCTTCGGGATCCTGCACATCGTCTTCAACATGTACGCGCTGTGGAACCTGGGCCGGGTCGTCGAGGAGCAGCTGGGCCGGGCCCGGTATCTGGCGCTGTATCTGCTGTCGGCGCTGGGCGGTTCGGTGCTGGTGTATCTGATCGCGCCGTTCGACGGCACGGTGGGGGCCTCGGGCGCGGTCTTCGGTCTCGGGGCGGCGTTCTACGTCATCAACCGGCGCCTGGGCCGCGACATGCGGGCGGTCAACCGGTTCATGGCCGGGTTCCTTCTCTGGATGCTGATCTCGGCCGGATTCACCTCGTGGCAGGGGCACTTGGGCGGGCTGCTGACCGGTGGCGTCGTCACGGTCGCGTACGCGTACGCCCCGGCGAAGGGCCGTACGGCGGTCCAGGCCGCCGCGTGCGTGGTGCTGCTCGCCGTGCTGGCGCTGCTGGTGGTGCTCAAGACGTCCGCGCTGCTGGAGTGAGCCGGGCCGCGGCCCGTTCGCGGCAGCGGCACACGAGGCACGGCGGCCACCTCCGACGCACCGCGCCGCCCGCCCGCCCCGGGGACGTACCGCCCCCCGCACCGGGACACACCCGCGTACGGCGCCGGGCGTCCCGGGCACGCCGCGGCGCCCGCCGATGGTCCGGGTCGGGGACAGGCGGACGCCGCGTTCGGTTCCGTACGCCGTTGTACGGGACACCCTCGGGGTGATCAGACCGCCAGGGTGCGGTCCGTCGGGCGGATCGGGGCCGGCAGGGCGCTGGCACCGGTCAGGTAGCGGTCCACACCGCGCGCCGCGGAACGGCCCTCGGCGATGGCCCACACGATGAGCGACTGGCCGCGCCCCGCGTCACCGGCGACGAAGACCCCGTCGACGTTGGTGGCGAAGTCCGCGTCGCGCGCGACGTTGCCGCGCTCGTCGAGCTCCACGCCGAACTGCTGGACCAGGCCGTTGGAGCGGTCGGTGCCGGTGAAGCCCATGGCCAGGGTGACCAGCTGGGCGGGGATCCGCCGCTCGGTGCCGGGCTTCGGCGCCGGCCTGCCGTCCTTGAACTCCACCTCGACCAGGTGCAGGGCCTGGACGTTGCCGACGGTCTGTCCCGCTTCGGGAGCGGAGCCCTCGAAGTGGGTGGTGGAGACGGAGTACACCCTCTCGCCGCCCTCCTCGTGCGCGGAGGTGACCTTGTAGAGCATGGGGAACGTCGGCCAGGGCTGGTCGGTGTTCCGTTCCTCGCCCGGCCTCGGCATGATCTCCAGCTGGGTGACGGACAGCGCGCCCTGGCGGTGGGCGGTGCCGACACAGTCGGCACCGGTGTCGCCGCCGCCGATGACGACGACGTGCTTGCCCTCGGCGCTGATCGGGGAGACCGTCAGGTCGCCCTCCTGCACCTTGTTCGCGAGCGGCAGGTACTCCATCGCGAAGTGCACGCCGTTCAGCTCACGGCCCGGGACGGGCAGGTCGCGGGAGACGGTGGCACCGGCGGCGATGACGACCGCGTCGTAGCGGCGGCGGAGCCCCGCGGCGTCGATGTCGCGGCCGATCTCCACCTCCGTACGGAACTTGGTGCCCTCCGCGCGCATCTGCTCGATGCGGCGGTTGATGTGCGACTTCTCCATCTTGAACTCGGGGATGCCGTACCGGAGGAGCCCCCCCAAGCGGTCCGCGCGCTCGAAGACGGCGACGGTGTGACCGGCCCGGGTCAGCTGCTGGGCGGCGGCGAGACCCGCCGGGCCCGAACCGATCACGGCGACGGTCTTGCCGGAGAGCCGCTCGGGCGGCTGCGGGGTGACGTCTCCGTTGCCCCACGCCTTGTCGATGATGGAGACCTCGACGTTCTTGATGGTGACGGCCGGCTGGTTGATGCCGAGCACGCACGCCGACTCGCACGGCGCCGGGCAGAGCCGCCCGGTGAACTCCGGGAAGTTGTTCGTGGCGTGCAGGCGCTCGGACGCGGCCGTCCAGTCCTCGCGGTAGGCGTAGTCGTTCCACTCGGGGATGAGGTTTCCGAGCGGGCAGCCGTTGTGGCAGAACGGGATACCGCAGTCCATGCAGCGGCCGGCCTGCTTGCTGATGATCGGGAGCAGCGAGCCGGGGACGTGGACCTCGTTCCAGTCCTTGACGCGCTCGGCCACGGGACGGGGCTCGGCGACCTCGCGCCCGGTGGTCAGGAAGCCCTTGGGGTCAGCCATGAATCGCCGCCTCCATCATCTTCTCGGTGGTCTCCTGTTCGGAGAGACCGGCGAGCTCAGCGGCGTCCTTGGCGGCGAGCACGGCCTTGTAGGCGGACGGGATGATCTTGCTGAAGCGGGAGGCGCCGCCGTCGGCGCTGTCCCACTCGGCGAGCAGCTTCTCGGCGACCGTGGAGCCGGTCTCCTCGTGGTGGCGGCGCACCACGTCGTGCAGCCACTGCCGGTCGGTGTCGAGGAGCTCCTCGATCGCGCCGTGGTTGCCGGCGTTGACGTGGTCGCGGTCGAGGTCGACGACGTAGGCGACACCGCCCGACATGCCCGCGGCGAAGTTGCGTCCGGTCTCGCCGAGGACCACGGCGTGGCCGCCGGTCATGTACTCGCAGCCGTGGTCGCCCACGCCCTCGGAGACGACGGTCGCACCGGAGTTGCGGACGCAGAACCGCTCACCGGTCCGGCCGCGCAGGAACATCTCGCCGCCGGTGGCGCCGTAGGCGAGGGTGTTGCCCGCGATGGTGGAGTACTCGGCGAGGTGGTCGGCGCTCCGGTCGGGGCGGACGACGATCCGTCCGCCGGAGAGGCCCTTGCCGACGTAGTCGTTGGCGTCGCCCTCCAGCCGCAGGGTCACGCCACGGGGCAGGAACGCGCCGAAGGACTGGCCGGCCGAGCCGGTGAAGGTGAGGTCGATGGTGTTCTCGGGCAGACCGCCGCCGAACCTCTTCGTCACCTCGTGGCCGAGCATGGTGCCGACGGTGCGGTTGATGTTGCGGATCGGGAGCTGGGCCCGCACCGGCTGGGCGTTCTCGGCGCTGTCCGCGTCGAGGGCGTCGGCGGCCAGCCGGATCAGCTCGTTGTCGAGGGCCTTGGCGAGGCCGTGGTCCTGCTCGACGCGCCGGTGGCGGACGGCGCCCTCGGGCAGTTCGGGGACGTGGAAGAGGGGGGCCAGGTCGAGGCCCTGTGCCTTCCAGTGCCCGACCGCGCGGTCGGTGTCGAGGAGTTCGGCGTGGCCGACGGCCTCCTCGATCGAGCGGAAGCCCAGCCCGGCAAGGAGTTCGCGGACCTCCTGGGCGATGAACTCGAAGAAGTTGACGACGTACTCGGCCTTGCCGGAGAAGCGGTCACGCAGCACCGGGTTCTGGGTGGCGATGCCGACCGGGCAGGTGTCCAGATGGCAGACGCGCATCATGACGCAGCCGGAGACGACGAGCGGCGCGGTCGCGAAACCGAACTCCTCGGCGCCCAGCAGCGCGGCGATGACGACGTCGCGGCCGGTCTTCAGCTGGCCGTCGGTCTGTACGACGATCCGGTCGCGCAGGCCGTTGAGAAGCAGGGTCTGCTGGGTCTCGGCCAGGCCGAGCTCCCAGGGGCCGCCCGCGTGCTTCAGGGAGGTGAGCGGGGAGGCGCCCGTTCCCCCGTCGTGGCCGGAGACCAGGACGACGTCCGCGTGCGCCTTGGAGACACCGGCGGCGACCGTGCCGACCCCGACCTCGGAGACCAGCTTCACGTGGATGCGGGCCGCCGGGTTGGCGTTCTTGAGGTCGTGGATCAGCTGGGCCAGGTCCTCGATGGAGTAGATGTCGTGGTGCGGCGGCGGCGAGATCAGCCCGACGCCCGGGGTCGAGTGCCGGGTCTTCGCGACCCACGGGTAGACCTTGTGGCCGGGCAGCTGGCCGCCCTCGCCGGGCTTGGCGCCCTGGGCCATCTTGATCTGGATGTCGTCCGCGTTGACCAGGTACTCGCTGGTCACACCGAAGCGGCCGGAGGCGACCTGCTTGATGGCCGAGCGGCGCTCCGGGTCGTGGAGGCGCTCGGGGTCCTCGCCGCCCTCGCCGGTGTTGGACTTGCCACCCAGCCGGTTCATGGCGATGGCGAGGGTCTCGTGCGCCTCGCGGGAGATCGATCCGTACGACATGGCGCCGGTGGAGAACCGCTTGACGATCTCGGAGACGGGCTCGACCTCGTCGACGGGGATCGGCGCGCGGTCCGGCGCGAAGGCGAACAGGCCGCGGAGCGTCATCAGGCGCTCGGACTGCTCGTTCACGCGGTCGGTGTACTTCTTGAAGATGTCGTAGCGCTTGGTGCGGGTGGCGTGCTGGAGGCGGAAGACGGTCTCCGGGTCGAACAGGTGCGGTTCGCCCTCGCGGCGCCACTGGTACTCGCCGCCGATCTCCAGCGCGCGGTGCGAGGGGGAGATGCCGGAGGCCGGGTACGCCTTGGCGTGGCGGGCGGCGACCTCGCGGGCGACGACGTCGAGGCCCGCGCCGCCGATCTTGGTGGCGGTGCCGTCGAAGTACTTCGTGACGAAGTCCTCGTCCAGGCCGACGGCCTCGAAGACCTGGGCGCCCCGGTAGGAGGCGACCGTGGAGATGCCCATCTTGGACATGACCTTCAGGACGCCCTTGCCGAGCGCGTGGATCAGGTTGCGGATGGCCTTCTCGGACTCGACGCCCTCGATGAACGTACCGGCGCGGACCAGGTCCTCGACGGACTCCATCGCCAGGTACGGGTTGACGGCGGCGGCCCCGTACCCGATCAGCAGCGCGACGTGGTGGACCTCGCGGACGTCCCCCGCCTCGACCAGCAGCCCCACCTGGGTGCGCTGCTTGGTGCGGATGAGGTGGTGGTGGACGGCCGAGGTGAGCAGCAGCGACGGGATCGGCGCGTGCTCGGCGTCGGAGTGCCGGTCGGACAGGACGACGAGGCGGGCACCGTCCACGATGGCGGCGTCGACCTCGGCGCAGATCCGCTCGATCCGTGCCGCCAGGGCCTCGGCGCCGTCGGCGACCCGGTAGAGCCCGGAGAGCGTGGCGGCCTTCATGCCCGGCATGTCGCCGTCGGCGTTGATGTGTATCAGCTTGGCCAGCTCGTCGTTGTCGATCACCGGGAACGGCAGCGTGACGCTGCGGCAGGACGCGGCGGTCGGTTCCAGGAGGTTGCCCTGGGGGCCGAGCGAGGAGCGCAGCGAGGTGACGAGTTCCTCGCGGATGGCGTCCAGCGGCGGGTTGGTGACCTGGGCGAACAGCTGGGTGAAGTAGTCGAAGAGCAGCCGGGGGCGCTCGGACAGGGCGGCGATCGGCGAGTCCGTGCCCATGGAGCCCAGCGGCTCGCCGCCGGTGCGGGCCATCGGCGCGAGGATGACGCGCAGTTCCTCCTCGGTGTAGCCGAAGGTCTGCTGGCGGCGGGTGACGGAGGCGTGCGTGTGCACGATGTGCTCGCGCTCCGGAAGGTCCCCGAGCTCGATGACCCCGGCCTCCAGCCATTCCTGGTAGGGGTGCTCGGCGGCCAGCGACGCCTTGATCTCGTCGTCCTCGATGATGCGGCCCTCGGCCGTGTCGACGAGGAACATCCGGCCCGGCTGGAGGCGGCCCTTGCGGACCACCTTCGCGGGGTCGATGTCCAGGACGCCGACCTCGGAGGAGAGCACGACGAGTCCGTCGTCGGTGACCCAGTAGCGTCCGGGGCGCAGCCCGTTGCGGTCGAGGACCGCGCCGACCTGGGTGCCGTCGGTGAAGGTGACACAGGCCGGGCCGTCCCAGGGCTCCATCATCGTGGAGTGGTACTGGTAGAAGGCACGGCGGCCGGCGTCCATGGTGTGGGTGGCCTCGGGGCTCTCCCACGCCTCGGGGACCATCATCAGCACCGCGTGCGGCAGCGAGCGGCCGCCGAGGTGGAGCAGTTCCAGGACCTCGTCGAAGGAGGCGGAGTCGGAGGCGTCGGGGGTGCAGACGGGGAAGATCCGGTCGAGCCGCGCGGAGTCACCGTGCCCACGGTCGGCGGAGCCACTGTGCCCACGGTCGGCGGAGCCACTGTGCCCACGGTCGGCAGAGCCGAACAGGCCGGAGGCCAGCTGCGACTCGCGGGCGCGCATCCAGTTGCGGTTGCCCTTGACGGTGTTGATCTCGCCGTTGTGCGCGACGAAGCGGTACGGGTGGGCCAGCGGCCAGCTCGGGAAGGTGTTCGTGGAGAACCGCGAGTGGACCAGGGCGACGGCGGTGGCGAGGCGGCGGTCGGAGAGGTCGGGGAAGAACGGCTCCAGCTGCCCGGTGGTGAGCATGCCCTTGTAGACGATGGTCCGGGCGGAGAGAGAGGGGAAGTACACCCCGGCCTCCCGCTCGGCGCGCTTGCGCAGCACGAACGCCTTGCGGTCGAGTGCGATGCCGGTGGACTCGCCGTCCGTGACGAAGAACTGGCAGAACTCGGGCATGGTCGCGCGGGCGCCCTTGCCGAGGATACCGGGAGCGACCGGGACCTCGCGCTGGCCGAGGACCGTCAGGCCCTCCTCGGCGGCGATCTTCTCCAGCTTCCGGAGGGCCTCGGCGGACTCCCCCGCCGGGAGGAAGGCGATGCCGACGGCGTACGCACCGGCCTCGGGGAGGTCGAAGGCGACCACCTCGCGCAGGAAGGTGTCCGGCACCTGGAGCAGGATCCCGGCGCCGTCGCCGGAGTCGGGCTCGGATCCGGTGGCACCGCGGTGTTCGAGGTTGCGCAGTACGGTCAGCGCCTGTTCGACCAGCTCATGGCCGGCCACACCGGTGAGGGTGGCCACGAACCCGACACCGCAGGCATCGTGTTCGTCACGGGGGTCGTACAGCCCCTGCCGGGCGGGGCGACCGTCCATGGGCGACCAGGCGTCGGTACGCATGGGCTCTCCCGTCGTCGTCGTGGCATGTGGTGTGCCGAGGGACGACGTTGGCCCTCTGCGAAAGTGCGTGCAGGTCACATAATGGGGCGCTTCTCAAGACGCGAAAAGCTCATTCCAACATGCGGACATCAGGTGATATGGGATGACGCGATGAGGGGGCTGTGTCGCAGTCGGAGATCGGCACCCGGAAGGGGGACCGCAGAGAGGAGGCGTCGTTGCCCGCGGTGTCTACGGCTCTTGCCCGGCGGCGGAGAAAACGAAACCGCCGGGTAACGGCTGCTGATGAGCAGCTCTGTCGTGGAGGACGATTTTACGCCGGGCGGAGCCTTCCCGCCCAGAGTCGGCTCTCAGGACGTACATCACACGACCGGCCGAAGCCGGTCGCACGGACGGAGGACGGCCGACCGGGTCCGCGGCGGACGGCCTCGTACCGGGCGACGAACGGCCCGTACGCCGGACGCCGGGCCTGCACCTCCCGACGCCGAACGGTTCCCACGCCGCACGCCGCACGCCGAAGGGGCGGGCATGAGCGCCCGCCCCTTCCGTTCCCGGTCTCCTTGACGCCCGAGGACCCGTCAGCCGCCGACGGCCACCCCGAACAGCGTGCCCAGACCGTAGGTGACCGCCGCGGCGGCCCCGCCCAGCGCCAGCTGACGCAGCCCGCTGTACAGCCAGTTGCGCGCCGTCACCCTGGCCACCACCGCACCACAGGCGAACAGTCCGATCAGCGCCAGCAGCACGGCCGGCCACAGCGCGCTCGCCCCCAGCAGATACGGCAGCACCGGCAGCAGGGCGCCCAGCGCGAACGAACCGAAGGACGACACGGCGGCGACGAGCGGTGAGGGCAGGTCGCCGGGATCGACGCCGAGCTCCTCGCGGGCGTGGATCTCCAGGGCCTGCTCGGGGTCGCGCGACAACTGCCGCGCCACCTCGCGGGCGAGCCCCGGCTCGACACCCCGGGCCTCGTACAGCGCGGCGAGCTCCCGCTCCTCGTCCTTGGGGTGCTTGCGCAGCTCGCGCCGCTCGACGTCCAGCTCCGCCTCGACCAGCTCGCGCTGCGAGGCGACGGAGGTGTACTCACCGGCCGCCATGGAGAACGCGCCCGCGGCGAGACCCGCGAGACCGGTGATCACGATCGTCTGCTGGGAGACGGCACCCCCCGCGACCCCGGTCATCAGCGCGAGGTTGGAGACCAGGCCGTCCATCGCGCCGAAGACCGCCGGGCGCAGCCAGCCACCGTTCACGTCGCGGTGGGTGTGGTTGTCGCGGTGCGCCTCGTGCAGTACGGCGTCGGTCTCGATGATGGCCACGATTCTCCCCTTCCGGCAGGGGGTTCATGTGCTCCACCCCGCCCAGCACCATCGAAAATACGCACGAAAAATGGCTCCCGCCAGCAAGGAAGGCCGTACTTACCACCCTGAGTGACCGAGTAAGTACGGCCTTCCTTGCTGTCCGGACCCCCTCACCCGACTGGACCTTTTGTCTTGGATGTCAGCCTTTGTCGGTTCGTGATGTGGCACAGATCGATCAAGTACCAGAACCGGTCCGGTACGAGCGAAGGGTCGGCGCACGATGGATTCGACTTCAGGAGGTCCGGCGCGGACGCGGGCGCGGGGCATCCCCGGCGAGGGGCCCCGCGTCGACCGGTCCGACCGGGCCCGCGGCTGTCTGCTCGGTCTCGCGGTCGGTGACGCTCTGGGCGCACCCGCGGAGAACCTCCGGCCGTCCGAGATCCGTCGTCGCTGGGGCCGTATCGAGGGCTTCGTGCGGGACGACCCGGCGGGCACGGACGACACGGAGTACGCGATCTTCTCCGGTCTGCTGCTCGCCCGGCACGGTTCGGCGCTGACCGTGACCCATGTGGAGCGGGCCTGGCACCTGTGGATCGCCGATCTCGACGAGGGGCCGTTCCAGGGCGCCGGGTTCAGCGAACGGGGCACGCTGGAGAACCTCCGCCGGGGCCTCGCCGCCCCGATCTCCGCCCAGCACCGGCACGCCTGGAGCGACGGGCTGGCGATGCGGGCCGCGCCCTTCGGCGTCTTCGCGGCGGGCCGGCCGGACGAGGCGGCGCGGCTGGTCGCGGTGGACGGGCAGGTCAGCCATGACGGGGAGGGCATTTATGGGGGCCAGGCGGTGGCCGCGGGGGTGGCAGCCGCGATGGCGGGCGCCGGGGTCGTCCCGGTGATCGCCGCCGCGCTGTCCGTCGTCCCCATGGACTCGTGGACGGCGCGCTCGCTGCGGCGCGCGGTGACAGCCGCGCAGCACGCGTACCCCGACCGGCTGACCATGGAGCGGGCGGTGCGTTCCGCGGTGGTCGTCGGCGGCTACCCGTGGACGGACCTGGCGCCCGAGGCGGTCGGCCTGGCCTTCGGCGCGTTCGCGGCGGCGCGCGGCGACTTCCGTACGGCGGTGCTGACCGCCGTCAACATGGGCCGGGACGCGGACACCACGGCCGCGGTGGCGGGCGCCCTGGCCGGTGCGCTGAACGGGGCGTCCGCGATCCCCCGGCCCTGGGCGGAGGCGATCGGCCCGGTCCGGGGCAGCTGTCTGCCGTCGATGCGGGGCCACCACGTCCTGGAGGTCGCGGAACTCCTCACCCCGCCGGACGCGGCGCACGAGAAAGGCGCCGGGGAGCCGCCCGGCACCGTACGGGAGAACGAGGCAGTGGGCGGTGCCCGACGGGACGCGCCCCGCGCACCGGACGGGGCGCACACCCCCCGCCCGGTCGCACCCCCCGCGACCGGCGGCACGCCGCGCACAAGGGCAGGCACGACCCGCACCGGAGTCGGTACGGCCCCCGCGACCGCCGAGAGGTCCCATGCGACCGGCGACACACCCCGCACCGAAGCCGACACACCCCGCACGGCGGCAGACACGCCCCGCACGACCACCGACACGACCCACGCGGAAGCGGGCGCGGCCCCCGGGACGGACCGGCCGGACGCCGCACCCGCCCCGTTCGCCACCACCCGCCCGGACACGCCCCCACCCCCGCCCCGGCCCCCGGCACCGCCGCCGCACGACGCCCGGACCGAGCACGACGCCCCGGTCGCCCCGTACCGGACCGGGTCCGGGCGCGCTCCCGGGCACCGCGCCCGGGTCGAGGGGCTGCTGCTCGGGCTCGCCGCGGGGGACGCCGCGGGCTGGCCGGCCGCGCGGCACCGGGCGGCCCGGATGCCCGAGTGGACCCGTCGCCTCACCCGTGAGCTCGACACCTTCGCCGAGCAGAACGCCACGACCACGCTGCCCGTCCCCATCGCGCTCAATCAGCCGCCCGAACCCCTGCGGCTCGGCCCCTCCGACGACGCCGAATGGGCGGCGTTCGCCGCCGGGACCGTGCTCGCGTCGGCGGCCGGCCCGCCGCACGGGCTGTCCCCGGGGCGACGGCTGCGCGCCGCCGTCGACATCGCCTGGAACGCGCTGGCCGCCGAGGTCGCCGAGGCCGCCGCCCGCGCCCCCGAGGTCGAGTCGGCGGTGCTCCCGCTGCGGGCCCGGATCTCGGTGCGGGCCGGGCTCGGAAATCTCGCCGCCGGACTGCGCCCGCCCGCCACCGGCCACGACAACCCGCACTACTTCGACGACGCGGCCTGTGTACGGGCCGCCGTCCTCGCCGCCGCCCACCCGGGGGACCCGGCCGCCGCGGCCGGCCTCGCCGAGTTCGACGCCCGCTACACCCAGGACGGCGACGGGGTGCACGGTGCCCGCGCCATGGCCGCCGCGATCGCCTCGGCACTGGGCGGCACGGACGTGGACGGGGCGGTGGACGCCGCGCTCGCGCAGCTCCCCGACGGCACGGAGATCGCCCGCAACGCCGCCCACGCCGTCCGGATCGCGCGCGGTTTCGTCGGCGAGGAGGCGGGAGTGTTCTCCCTCGTACCGGTGCTGGAGCACCAGATCGTCGACCACGTCTACAGCTACGGGATCGCCGCCGCCGAGACCGTCCCGGTCGCCCTCGCCCTGGCCACCGCCGCGCGCGGCCGGATCGCCGAGGCCGTCCCCGCGGCGGCGTGCCTGTCGCGGGTGGCCGACTCCGCGCCCGCCCTGGCCGGTGCGCTGACCGGTGCGCTCGGCGGCATCGACGCCGTACCGGACGGATGGCGCGAGGCGTGCCGCACCCTCGCCGGATGCGCGCTGCCCCGGCTCGCGGGGACCGATCTCGTCGAACTCGCCGGGCTGCTGGCAGACACGGAACCGAGGCCCCCGGGTGGACAATTCGCACATGACGTTCCCGGCGTTCCCGAGGCCCATGACCTTCCCGGCGTCCACGAAGGCCGTGACGGCACCGGGGTCCGGAGCGGGAGCCACGGCACCCGCTCCCGCTGAGCGCCGCACCGGGACGCCCTCCGACGACGCACTCACCGGGCCGGCCACCGGACCGGCCCACCGGACCGACCCCGAGGAGGCACACCGCCCATGACCGGCATCGCGGTGCTCGGCAGCACCAACATGGACCTTGTCGCATACGTCGCACGGGCCCCGCGGCGTGGAGAGACCGTCACGGGACGGGAGTTCCGCACCATCCCCGGCGGCAAGGGCGCCAACCAGGCCGTCGCGGCCGCCCGCGCGGGCGGCGACGTGACGATGATCGGCGCGGTCGGCAACGACCCGTACGGCCCTCTGCTCCGCAGCGGACTGGAGCACGCGGGCGTCGACACCGATCTGCTGCACACCGCCGAAGGACCCAGCGGCACCGCGCACATCGTCGTCGACGACCTGGGCGGCAACTCCATCGTGGTGATCCCCGGCGCCAACGGCACCATCACCGAGCTCGGCCACGGTGAGAGAGCCGCGATCGCCGCCGCCGAGCTGCTGCTCATCCAGCTGGAGCTGCCGCTGTCCGTCGTGACGGACGGGGCGCGGGTCGCCCGCGCCCACGGCGTGCGCACCCTGCTCACCCCCTCCCCCGTAAGGCCGCTCCCCTCCGAACTCCTGGACTGCGTCGACCTGTTGCTCCCCAACGAGCACGAGGCGTCCGCCCTGACCGGCGTCACCGACCCGCACGCGGCGGCCCAGATCCTGCTCGGCCGGGTCCCCGAGGTCGTCGTCACCCTGGGCGCGAAGGGCTGTCTGTACGCGGCCCGGGACGGCGAACCCGTCCTCCTCCCCGCCCCCGAGGTCACCGTCGTCGACACCACGGGTGCCGGGGACACCTTCGTCGGCACCCTGGCCGTGGCGCTCGGCGAACGACGGCCCGTGTCCGAGGCACTGGCCTGGGCGACGTCCGCCGCCGCGCTGTGCGTGCAGCGGCCGGGGGCGTCGGCCTCCATGCCGTACCGCAGCGAGATCGACGCCGCGTGAACGCGCCCGCGCAGGCACCCCTGACCGGTCTGCGGGTCGTCGACCTCGCCACGCTCTTCGCGGGTCCGCTCGCCGCCACCATGCTCGGGGACTTCGGCGCCGAGGTGATCAAGGTGGAGCACCCGCGCAGGCCCGACCCCTCGCGCGGGCACGGCCTCTCGAAGAACGGTGTCGGCCTGTGGTGGAAGATCCTCGGCCGCAACAAGCGCAATCTGACCCTCGACCTCTCCGCCCCCGCCGGGCGCGACCTCCTCCTCCGGCTGGCCGCAGGCACCGACGTGATCATCGAGAACTTCCGGCCCGGGACGCTGGAGCGCTGGGGCCTGGGCCCGGCCGAGCTGCACGCCGCCAACCCCCGGCTGGTACTGACCAGGGTCACCGGCTTCGGCCAGTTCGGCCCGTACGCGCACCGGCCCGGCTTCGGCACCCTGGCGGAGGCGATGAGCGGGTTCGCCGCGATCACCGGGGAACCGGACTCCCCGCCCACGCTGCCGCCGTTCGGACTCGCCGACTCGATCGCGGCGCTCGCCACCGCGTACGCCGTGATGACCGCGCTCGCCGGCCGCGACCGGACCGGCGAGGGGCAGGTCGTCGACATGGCGATCATCGAGCCGATCCTGACCGTGCTCGGCCCGCAGCCCCTCTGGTACGACCAGCTCGGCCACGTCCAGCCGCGCACCGGCAACCGCTCCCGCAACAACGCCCCGCGCAACACGTACCGCACCACGGACGGCCAGTGGGTCGCGGTCTCCACCTCCGCGCAGTCGGTCGCGGAACGGGTCATGCGACTGGTCGGCCGGCCGGAGCTGATCGACGAGCCCTGGTTCGGCTCCGGCACCACCCGCGCCGACCACGCCGACGAGCTCGACGAGGCGGTCGGCGACTGGATCGCCCGGCACACCCGCGCCGAGGCGCTCCGCGCGTTCGAGAAGGCGGAGGCGGCGATCGCGCCCGTGTACGACATCCGCGACGTGATGGAGGACCCCCAGTACCGGGCACTGGGCTCCATCGCCGAGGTCGACGACCCGGAGCTGGGACCGCTGCGGATGCAGAACGTCCTGTTCCGCCTGTCCGGGACACCCGGCGCGATCCGCTGGGCGGGACGGCCGCACGGCGCGGACACCGACGAGATCCTCACCGGGCTCGGCCTGTCGGCCCCGGAGATCGCCGCGCTGCGGGCGGAGCACGTCCTGTGACGGCGGCGGTCCCACTCACCCTGCTCTACGTCCCCGGCGACCGGCCGGAGGTGGTGCGCAAGGCGCGCGGCGCGGGCGCGGACGTGGTGATCGTCGACCTGGAGGACGCGGTCGCCCCCGACCGCAAGGAGTACGCCCGGTCGGCCACCGCCGAACTGCTGTCCGAGGCGTCCGACGACACCGCCGTGCCGCTCCACGTCCGGGTCCACGCCGAGGCGGACGTGCGCGCCCTGGCCGGTCTGCCGGGTCTCACCGAGCTCCGGCTGCCCAAGATCACGCACGCGGCCACCGTCCACCGCCTCGCGGCCGTGGCCCCGGGGGTGGCGTTGTGCCCGCTGCTGGAATCGGCCCTCGGCATCGAGCACGCGTACACGATCGCCACCGCCCATCCCCAGGTGCGCTCCGTCGCCCTGGGCGAGGCCGACCTCCGGGCCGATCTGGGGGTACGGGACGACTCCGGGCTCGACTGGTCGCGCAGCCGGGTCGTGGTCGCCGCCCGCGCGGCCGGGCTCGCTCCCCCCACCCAGTCGGTGTTCCCCGACGTGCGCGACCTGGACGGGCTGCGCGCGTCCTGCGCACACGGCCGGTCCCTGGGCTTCCTGGGCCGGGCGGCGATCCACCCCCGCCAGCTCCCCGTCATCGAGCGGGCGTTCCGGCCCACGGCCCAGGAGGTCGAGGCGGCGGAGGAGATCGTGGCGGCGGTGGTGACGGAGCAGGGCGCACTCGCCCTGCCGGACGGCCGGTTCGTCGACGCGGCCGTGGTGGCCTCGGCCCGCCGCACCCTCGCCCTGGCACACCGGGCGCGCTGACGGGCCGCGTCCATGCCCTGGGCAGGCCGGCTGCGATCACCGCCCCGGCCGGCTCGCCGGCGAGCCGGCCGGGGCGGTGATCGCAGCCGCCTTCCCCCGCGGGCCCGGGCTTCGGAACCGGTGCCGACAAGCCTGGTGCACGCCGTGGGTGTGCACACCCCACGTAACCTCTCTTACGTGCCAGCCTCCCGCCTGTATCGCGTCGCCGTCCTCGTGCTCGAAGGTGCGAAGCCGCTCGATGTCGGAATTCCCGCGCAGGTCTTCGCGACCCGCGCGAGCATGCCGTACGAGGTGCGGGTGTGCGGGGCGGCACCCGGTCCCGTGACCGGCGGCGACGGCCTGTCGTACGGTGTCGCCCACGGCCTCGACGCACTTGCGTGGGCCGACATCGTCTTCGTCCCCGGCTACCGGTTCCCGGACCGCGACGCCCCCCCGCGGGCCGTCCTCGACGCACTGGTCGCCGCCCATGCCCGGGGCGCCCGGCTCGCCGCCATCTCGACGGGCGCCTTCGCGCTCGCCGCCACGGGCCTGCTCGACGGCAGGCGCGCCACGACGCACTGGCACTACACGCGGGCACTGGTGACACGGCATCCGCTCGTTCAGGTCGACGAGAACGTTCTGTTCGTCGACGAGGGCAGCGTCCTGACGTCGGCCGGCGCCGCCTCGGGCATCGACCTGTGCCTGCACATCCTGCGCGGCGACCTCGGAGTGGCCGCGTCGAACCATGCGGCCCGACGCCTCGTCGCAGCCCCCTACCGCAGCGGCGGTCAGGCACAGTACGTGCCACGCAGCGTGCCCGAGCCACTCGGCGAGCGCTTCGCCGCCACCCGCGAGTGGGCGCTGCACCGGCTCGACCAGCCCCTCACCCTCGAAGCACTCGCCCGGCAGGCGGCGGTGTCGCCGCGCACGTTCTCGCGGCGCTTCGTCGAGGACACGGGATACACACCGATGCAGTGGGTCATGCGGGCCCGCGTCGACCTGGCCCGCGAACTGCTCGAACGTTCGGAGCGGAGCGTCGAGCAGATCGCCACCGACGTCGGTCTCGGCACCGGTGCCAACCTGCGGTTGCACTTCCAGCGGATCCTCGGCACGACGCCGAGCGAGTACCGGCGCACCTTCACACAGGGGGAGTAACCCGCTGCCACCTGGCGAGATGCTTTTGAACCGTGGCGATCATGCCGCTGTCGCGGGCGGACGAAGCAGGCGACATTGATGGCGAACCGAAGGGACACCATTCATGACTCGCATCGCCATCAACGGATTCGGCCGCATCGGACGCAACGTGCTGCGCGCACTGCTGGAGCGCGACAGCGACTTCGAGGTCGTCGCCGTCAACGACCTCACGGAGCCCACCGCGCTCGCCCGGCTGCTGGCCTACGACTCGACGTCCGGCCGCCTCGGCCGCCCGGTGAGCGTCGACGGGGACGTCCTCGTCGTGGACGGCCGCCGCATCAAGGTGCTGGCCGAGCGCGAGCCGTCGCAGCTGCCGTGGGCGGAGCTCGGCGTGGACATCGTCCTGGAGGCCACCGGCCGCTTCACCTCGGCGAAGGCCGCCCGCGGCCACCTCGACGCGGGTGCGAAGAAGGTCCTGGTCAGCGCCCCGTCGGACGGTGCGGACGTGACGCTCGCGTACGGCGTCAACACCGACGCGTACGACCCTGACGTGCACACCATCGTCTCGAACGCCTCCTGCACCACCAACGCGCTCGCGCCGCTGGCCGCGGTGCTCGACGAGCTCGCCGGCATCGAGCACGGCTTCATGACGACGGTGCACGCCTACACGCAGGAGCAGAACCTGCAGGACGGCCCCCACCGCGACCCCCGCCGCGCCCGCGCCGCCGGGGTCAACATCGTGCCGACCACCACGGGCGCCGCCAAGGCGATCGGCCTCGTGCTGCCGAGCCTCGACGGCAAGCTGTCGGGCGACTCGATCCGTGTGCCGGTCCCGGTGGGCTCGATCGTCGAACTCAACACGACCGTCGCCCGCGACGTGACGCGCGACGAGGTGCTGGCCGCGTACCGCGCCGCCGCCGAGGGTCCTCTCGCCGGCGTACTGGAGTACTCGGAAGACCCGCTCGTGTCGTCCGACATCACGGGCAACCCGGCTTCGTCGATCTTCGACTCAGCCCTCACCCGGGTAGACGGACGCCACGTCAAGGTGGTCGCCTGGTACGACAACGAATGGGGCTTCTCGAACCGCGTGATCGATACGCTCGAACTCCTCGCCACCCGCTGACCTGCCACCTCCGGCGACCGCCCCGCCCGGCCGCCTCCCATGAGCGCTTCAGTCGGCCAGTCGGGCCGACTGAAGCGCTCCTTGCCTTGTCGGCGGATTGATTCCGGCCCTTCCGGCCGCACTCCCGCCACCGCGGCGCCGAGCGTTCCCGGCCACGCCGCCCCGGGGCACCGGCGCTCGTCCCGCTGAGCATCGCAGCAGGCAGACGGCGCCCAGGCCCACGCCCCCGCTCCCGGGACCCCGGTGTACCGGGCTCATGATGCGAAGGCTCCGCGGCCATCGACCAAACAAATCCTTGACTGCTCAAGAACCCGCTGAGCTTGAGCAGTCAAGGAGGTGTCGATGAGTGATGCCCTGGACGCGACTCTGCGTCTTGCGAGGGCCCGGAGGGCCCTGGTGAAGCGGTTCGACGCGACTCTGGGAGGGCTGCACGGCGTGAGCCTGGCCGACTTCACGATGCTGCTGCGCCTCGGCCAGGTCCCCCAACAACCGGATGCGCCGGGGGGGACCTGGCCGAGGCGCTGGGGCCGACCACCTCCGGGGTGCCCCGGGGACTGGCGCCGCTGGAGCGGATCGGGCTGGTGACGCGCGAGACCGACGCCCGGGACGGCCGGGTGGCCTACGCCGCGCCGACCGGCACCGGCCGCGCGCGCCTGACGGAGATGGTCGCCGCAGCCGAACAGGTCGCCGCCGAGATCTTCGCCGTGCCCCCGTGGAGCAAGGAGGACATCGGCCGACTGCCCACCCTGCCGACCCGCCTCGGCGGCACCGGCCTCCCCGGCCACGGCGCGGCCCCCGACCCCCGCCCCGCGCTCCCCGCTGCCGCGCACAAGGCTCAGGCCTTCTCGGCCGCCTCCGCGGCGGCGTTCTTCTCCGACGGCTTCGTGTCGGACGCGGCCACGGTGTCCGAGCCGCCCGCCGTGCCCGGGGCGTCACCGTCCTCGACGCCCTCGGCGTCCTCGGTGTCCTTGACGTTCTTGCCGTCCGTCGCGTCCTTCGCGGCGTCGGCGTCCTGCGCCGCCTCCTCGGCCACCGCCGGCTCCACGATCTCCTCGCGGCCCGGTCGCAGCTTCGCCGAGAGCACCATGTAGACCACCGCCAGCACGAACACGATCAGCGCGGTCCACACGTTCAGGCGCAGGCCCAGGATGTGGTGGGCCTCGTCGACCCGCATGTACTCGATCCAGGCGCGCCCCGCGCAGTACGCGGCGACGTACAGCGCGAACGCCCGGCCGTGTCCGAGCCGGAACCGGCGGTCCGCCCAGATCACCAGCAGGGCGACGCCGATGCACCACAACGACTCGTACAGGAACGTCGGGTGGTACGTGCCGGCGACGCGGTTGGGGCCCTCGCTGATCTCCAGCGCCCACGGCAGATCGGTCGGCTTGCCGTACAGCTCCTGGTTGAACCAGTTGCCCCAGCGGCCGCAGGCCTGGGCCAGGACGATGCCGGGAGCGAGCGCGTCGGCCAGGGCCGGCAGCGGGATGCCGCGGCGGCGGCAGCCGATCCAGGCGCCGACGGCACCGAGCGCGATCGCGCCCCAGATGCCGAGGCCGCCCTCCCAGATCTTGAAGGCGTCGACCCAGTTCTCGCCCTCGCCGAAGTACAGCTGGTAGTCGGTGATGACGTGATAGAGCCGGCCGCCGACGAGGCCGAAGGGCACGGCCCAGACGGCGATGTCGGCAACGGTGCCGGGTCTGCCGCCCCGGGCGACCCAGCGCTTGTTGCCGAGCCAGACGGCGAGGAAGACACCGATGATGATGCAGAACGCGTAGCCGCGGAGCGGGATCGGGCCGAGATAGATCACGCCGGTCGACGGGCTGGGAATGAAGGCAAGGTCCATGGCAGGGTCGACGCTACCTTGCCGGGTGGGGCCCGGGGCAAGCCAATCGGCAACGTCTGCGTAACAGGCGCGTCGTCCCGCGCCTCGCGGCCCACGCCTCCCCCCGCCCGTTTCCCGCGTCCCACGCCCTCCCGGCTCACGTCCTCGCGACCCGTTTCCCCGGCCCGGGAGGCGGCTCTCCGCAGGCCCGGGAAGGCGAGGCGCTCCCCGGGCCGTCGGCGCGCAGCGGTCAGGAACCCGACGGAGCGGGCGGTGCCACGGCCGGCGGGGGCGCGGCCGGCCGGGTCGTGGCGGACGCGCCCGCGGCGGGCGTCGGTGAGGCGGGCGTCGGTGCGACGGACGCGGGGGCGGACGTGCGGGACTCGGACGCGCCGGAGGCCGGCGTGCCGGAGGCGGGGGCGCCGGACGCGGGCGTGGGTGTGCCCGTGGCGGGCTTCCTGCCCTTCTCGGCCTCGGCGACCCACTTCTTCAGGTTCGCCACGGTGATCGGTTCGTTCCCCTTCTTCGGGAAGATCGGTTCGCCGTCGAGCAGCACGGTCGGCGTGCCGTTGAATCCGCTTTTCTGGAACGCCGCGTTGGACTTCTGGACCCAGCTGTCGTGCTTCCCGTCGTTCACACAGCTGCGGAAGGCCGGGGTGTCGAGGCCCGGGACCTTGCCCGCGAGATCGATCAGCTTGTCGTTGTCGGCGAAGGCGTCGACGGACTCCTGCGGCTGGTTGCGGTAGAGGATGTCGTGGTAGGCGGAGAACTTGCCGACGTCCTGCGCGCAGGCCGCCGCGTTGGCCGACCGCAGCGATCCCGAGCCGCCGAGGTTGCCGTCGATGATCGTGGCCAGGTGGTACTCGGTCCTGATCCGGCCGGCCTGCTCCAGCTCGTGGAAGGTGTCCCGGAAGGCGTTCTCGAACTGGGCGCAGACCGGGCAGCGGAAGTCCTCCCAGATGGTGAGCGTGGACGGGGCGTCGTCCGGGCCGGACCGGATGGCCAGGCCGTCCTTGCCGGTGGCGCCGGACGGTGCGACGAGGGGACCCGCCGCCTTCTCCTTCTCCTTCTTGCCGCCGCTGTTCGCGGCGATCACACCGACGACGGCGGCCAGCCCCAGCACCCCCGCCACGGCGCCGCCGACGATCATCGACCGCCTGCGGCGCTCGCGGGCCTTCTCGCGCTCGCGCTGCTGGACGAGCCGGTCTCGCGCGGCCCTTTTTCCCTGTTCGTTCTTCTCGCTCACACTCGCAGCAACGAACCGGGGAGGCACACGCGAGCCTCCCCGGTCCAGGTCCACCCGTTCGGATGACTCCCGATGCGGGTCGTCCGGGTGGGTTGTCCGGCCTCAGATCTCGCGGCCGGATCGTCTCAGCGCTTTCGGACGCCCTCGGCGAGTTCACCCGCCAGAGTGCGGACCGCGGCCAGGCCGGCCTCCTCGTCGGGTGCGTCGAGCATCCCCTTGACGAAGGCGGAACCGACGATCACCCCGTCCGCGAAGCCCGCGACCTCGGCGGCCTGCCGGGCGTTCGAGACTCCGAGGCCGACGCAGACCGGGAGGGACGTGGTGGCGCGGGTGCGCTCGACCAGGTCCTGGGCCTGCTCGCCGACGGACTCGCGGGTGCCGGTGACGCCCATCAGCGAGGCCGCGTAGACGAAGCCGGAACCGGCCGCCGTGATGGTGGCCAGTCGCTCGTCCTTGCTGCTGGGGGCAACCACGAAGACGGTCGCCAGACCGCGCTTGTCGGCATGCTCGCGCCACAGCGCGGACTCCTGGACCGGCAGGTCGGGCAGGATGCACCCGGCGCCGCCCGCCTCGGCGAGTTCGGCGGTGAAGCGCTCGACGCCGTACCGGTCGATCGGGTTCCAGTACGTCATGACGAGGATCGGGGCGCCGGTCGCCTCGTGCGCCTCGCGGACCGTGCGCATCACGTCCGCGATCCTGACGCCGCCGCGCAGGGCGATGTCGTCGGCGGTCTGGATGACCGGGCCGTCGAGGACCGGGTCGCTGTGCGGCAACCCCACCTCGACGATGTCCGCGCCGCCCGCCACGACCTCCTTCACCGCGGCGATCGCGCCGTCGACGGTCGGGAAGCCCGCCGGGAGGTACGCGATGAGCGCCGCCCTGTTCTCGGCCTTCGCCCGCGCGAGGGTGGAACTCAGCAACTCGACATTGCCGCTCACTTGGTGACCTCCTCTTCCCCGTCGGCCGCATCGGCCTCGACGACCCCGTCGGTCTCGTCGTACAGCCCGAAGTAGCGGGCCGCCGTGTCCATGTCCTTGTCGCCGCGGCCGGACAGGTTGACCACGAGCAGTCCGTCCTTGCCGAGTTCCTTCCCGACCTCCAGGGCCCCGGCCAGCGCGTGGGCGCTCTCGATCGCCGGGATGATCCCCTCGGTGCGGGAGAGGAGACGCAGCGCCTGCATGGCGGCGTCGTCGGTGACCGCGCGGTACTCGCCACGGCCGGTGTCCTTCAGGTACGCGTGCTCCGGGCCGATGCCCGGGTAGTCCAGACCGGCCGAGATGGAGTACGGCTCGGTGATCTGGCCCTCGTCGTCCTGGAGGACGTAGCTGCGCGAGCCGTGCAGGATGCCGGGCTCGCCCGCGGTCAGGGTCGCCGCGTGCTCCCCGGTCTCCACGCCGTGCCCGGCGGGCTCGCAGCCGATCAGCCGCACGCGGGCGTCCGGGATGAAGGCGTGGAAGAGGCCGATGGCGTTGGAGCCGCCGCCGACGCAGGCGATCGCGGCGTCCGGCAGCCGGCCGGTGTGCTCCAGGATCTGGCGGCGCGCCTCGACGCCGATGACCCGGTGGAAGTCGCGGACCATGGCGGGGAAGGGGTGCGGTCCGGCGACGGTACCGAAGAGGTAGTGCGTGTGGTCCACGTTGGCGACCCAGTCGCGGAACGCCTCGTTGATGGCGTCCTTGAGCGTCCGGGAGCCGGACTTCACGGCGATGACTTCGGCGCCGAGCATCCGCATCCGCGCCACGTTCAGCGCCTGGCGCTGCGTGTCGATCTCGCCCATGTAGATGGTGCAGTCGAGTCCGAAGAGCGCGCAGGCGGTGGCGGTGGCGACGCCGTGCTGGCCGGCCCCGGTCTCGGCGATGACCCGGGTCTTGCCCATGCGCCGGGTGAGCAGCGCCTGGCCCAGCACGTTGTTGATCTTGTGCGAGCCGGTGTGGTTCAGGTCCTCGCGCTTGAGGAAGATGCGGGCCCCGCCCGCGTGCTCGGCAAAGCGCCGGACCTCGGTCAGCGCGCTGGGGCGGCCGGTGTAGTCGGCCATCAGCGCGTTCAGTTCGGTGGCGAAGGAGGGATCGGCCTTCGCCTTGTCGTACTCGACGGCGACCTCGTCCACGGCGGCGACGAGCGCCTCCGGGATGAACATGCCGCCGAACGCACCGAAGTACCCCTCGGCGCTGGGGATCAGACCCTCCGGGTCCGGGATGAAGAAGTCAGATGACATCCGACGTGCTCCTCGACATCGCAACAGGTGGGTTCACCGTATGCGCCGTGAGCGGAGCGCCGCCGCGACCGGGAGCGGTCGGGCGGTGCGGTCATACGTACAGAGGTGGTGCGGGTACGTCGGCCGGGGGCTCGCTACGGCGCGGGCACCGTGCGCCATCGCATGCCGTTGACCTGACCGGGCTCGTCGCCGATCACGTACCGCACCCGCCGGCCGTGCACCCGGCGCGCCGGGGCGCGGCAGCCCCGGTGCCAGAAGGGCGGCGCGCAGCGCCTCGGCTGGGGATGGTCGAGCGGGACGGGCGGGTGGCCGCCGCGCGCCGACGGCGCGTACGGGTGGGCAGCCGTCGCACCGGCCGGGCGCGGGGCCTGCCGGGTGCGGGACGGCTCGGGACGGTCGGCGGTCACGGTCGTGGTCAGCCCCGTCCGTGCCGCAGCGCCGGGTGGGCGCCCGCGGCGACCAGGTCGGCGACGGCGCCCCGGGGGTCGCGGCCGGTGACCAGGGACTCGCCCACGAGCACCGCGTCGGCGCCCGCGTTCGCGTACGCGATCAGGTCGTGCGGGCCCCGGACACCGGACTCCGCGATCTTGACGATGTGGTCCGGGATCTCGGGGCCGACGCGCTCGAAGGTGGAGCGGTCGACCTTGAGGTCCTTCAGGTTGCGCGCGTTGACACCGATCACCTTCGCCCCGGCGTCCACGGCACGCTCGACCTCCTCCTCGTCGTGCACCTCGACGAGCGGGGTGAGGCCGATGGACTCGGCCCGCTCGATCAGGGAGACCAGGGCCTCCTGGTCGAGGGCGGCGACGATCAGCAGGGCGAGGTCGGCGCCGTAGGCGCGGGCCTCCCAGAGCTGGTACGAGGTGACGATGAAGTCCTTGCGCAGGATCGGGATGTCGACCTTGGCGCGGACGGCCTCCAGGTCGGCGAGCGAACCGCCGAACCGGCGCTCCTCGGTGAGGACCGAGATGACGGACGCGCCGCCCGCCTCGTAGTCCGCGGCGAGCGCGGCCGGGTCGGCGATCGCGGCGAGCGCCCCCTTGGAGGGGCTGGAGCGCTTGACCTCGCAGATGACGCTGACGCCCTCGCCGCGCAGTGCGGCGGCCCCGTCCTTGGCCGCGGGAGCGCGCCGCGCGCGTTCCTTCAGCTCGTCGAGGCCGACACGCGCCTGCCGCTCCGCGAGGTCGGCACGTACGCCGTCGATGATCTCGTCGAGCACACTCACGCGAGCGGCCCCCCTTCCGGGAAGGTGATGAGGGAACAGGATCAGCCATGTCAATGCTATCCGCAGGAGGGCCGAGGCCCGAATCCGGTCGGCGGGCGTCCCACCAGCTGAACGGTCAGGGTGCCAGCGCTGCCCCGAACGGGAGGTTCCGGACGACGGAGAAGACGATCAGCGCGGCCCCGATCCCCCACCAGACGGCAGGCCCTGCGGCGATGCTCATGGGCCTTCCCCGGGCGGCGCGGGCCGTCCAGACCACCCACAGGACGGCGAAGAGCACGTATCCGGCCACGGCGAGGGCGTTGGAGCCGAGGGCGGCGGCGATGTCGCCGTGCGCGAAGGCGTGGGCGCTGCGCAGACCGCCGCAACCCGGGCAGTACAGGCCGGTGAGCCGGAGCAGCGGGCAGACCGGGTAGTGGCCCGGCTCGTTGGGGTCGACGGCACCGACGTAGCCGAAGGCCCCGACGACGGCGGCCATGACGCCCACGGGGACGGCGAGCCGCCGCAGGCGTGCGCCGGGCCCGGGGGCCAGGGCAGGGGCAGGTGCAGGTGCAGGGGAGAGGAACGGCGGCCGTCCGGGCGTCGGCGGGCGGGCGGCGTCGGCGGGTCCGGGGCCGTGCGACGTCGGTGCGGCGGAAGTCGGCGATGCGTCCACCCGGTGATTGTCCCCGCTGAAACGGAAAGGCGCAGCCCGTTCCTGGGCTGCGCCTCGCGTTCGTACGGCTTTCGCGCGCGTCAGGAGATCTGCGCCTGTGCGGCGCGTGCCCGGGCCGCGGCCACCTCCGCCGTCTCCTTCGGCGTACCGAGGCCGGCCATCTTCATCGCGAGGCCGACGATCCCCCCGAGGAGGATGACGCCCATGCTGGCCCAGAACCCGACCGGGTTGGCCGCGACCATGAAGACGCCCCCGGCGCAGAAGCCGAAGAAGGAGATGATGACACCGGTCCAGGCGGCCGGGGTGTGTCCGTGGCTGCTGCCCGCCATGAGTTGCTCCTTGTTGGTGTTGCGCTGTTGGTGTCGCTGTACGCAAAGCTGGTGGCGCTGTGGTGCCGCTGTGCAGAAAGCTCCGCCCCATTGTCCCGTACGTGCGGGTAGGACGTGAGCTGGGGGTCTGGGGCGCGTTTCGGAAGTCCCGTCCGGCCCGCGATGCCTGGCACGGCGCCTCGCCACGTCGTCGGGATCGTCCGTGTACGCCCCGTACGAGGACGTCCCTCCGCCTTGCGAGGCAGAACACCTAGCGCGTCGGGTCCTCGCCCCGGTCCAGGGCCTTCCAGAGGTCCTCGGGCCGGTCCGGGTCCGGGGCCCTGCCCGCGGCCCGGCGCGGGCGGGGTGTGCCGTCCCGCTCGTACCGGCCCGACATGCTGGGCCAGAGCCTGCCGTAGCGCAGGGCGAGCAGCCCGGCGAGGAGGATCAGCAGGCCGCCCGCGGCGGTGACGTAGGGCCACACGGTGTGGGCGAGGGCCTGCACGGTGGCCGAGGTGTCGCCGGTGGTCTGCGCGGCCTTCTCGTTCAGCGCGGAGCTGTCGGAGGCGCCGAGGCTGGCGCTCAGCGCGGCGCCGAGGCCGCTGAGGGCGAGCAGCCCGGCGACGACCAGCCGTCCGCCGCCGCGGACGGCGAAGACGGCGACGAGGGCGGCCAGGCCGACGACGGCGAGGGCCGCCGGGAGGCCGGTGACGTCCTGGCCGTCGGCCGTCAGGGGCAGGGAGCCGCCGACGACGGCCGCCCGGCCCTCGGCCCAGGTCCGGCCGGAGGCGAGCAGGACGACGGTGGCGCCGGCCGCCCCGAGGAGCAGGCCGGCGGCCAGGCTGCGGCGGCTCACCGCGGCGCCGGGGGCGGCCGTGCGGGTACGGGGCTGGGGTACGGGGACAGCACTCACGTACCCCACTATCCCTCACGGCCCGGTCCGCGGCCGGACGCGGGGTCCCCCGCCCGCCGCGGGGGCCGTCACCGCCTCATGCGCCGCCGAGCCGGTTGGCGGTGTGGACGGCCCGGAGCACCGCCGCGGCCTTGTTGCGGCATTCGGTGTCCTCGGCGACCGGGTCGGAGTCGGCGACGACGCCCGCCCCGGCCTGGACGTACGCCGTGCCGTCGCGGAGCAGCGCCGTCCGGATCGCGATGGCGGTGTCGGAGTCCCCGGCGAAGTCGAGGTAGCCCACGCAGCCCCCGTACAGGCCGCGGCGGCTCGGTTCCAGCTCCTCGATGATCTGCATGGCGCGGGGCTTGGGGGCGCCGGAGAGGGTGCCCGCGGGGAAGCAGGCGGTCAGCACGTCGAAGGCGGTGCGGCCCTCGGCGACCCGGCCGGTGACGGTGGAGACGATGTGCATCACGTGCGAGTACCGCTCGATCGACATGAAGTCGACGACCTCGACGGTGCCGGGTTCGCAGACCCGCCCCAGGTCGTTGCGGCCGAGGTCGACGAGCATGAGGTGCTCGGCGCGTTCCTTCGGGTCGGCGAGGAGTTCCTCGGCGAGGGCCTGGTCCTCCTGCGGAGTGGCGCCGCGGTGCCTGGTCCCGGCGATCGGGTGCAGCATGGCCTGTCCGTCCTCGACCTTGACGAGAGCCTCCGGGCTGGAGCCCACGACATCGAAGCCGTCGAACCGGAAGAGGTACATGTACGGGGACGGGTTGGTGGCGCGCAGCACCCGGTAGACGTCCAGCGCGCTCGCCGTGCACGGGGTCTCGAAGCGCTGGGAGGGCACGACCTGGAACGCCTCGCCGGCCCTGATGCGTTCCTTCACGTCCTCGACGGCGTCCTGGTACGACTCGCCGCCCCAGAGGGCGGTGTACGGGGGCAGCTCGGAGGGCGGGAGGACGGCGGGGGCGCTCTCGACGGGACGCGCGAGGTCCCGCTCCATGGCGTCGAGGCGGGCGACGGCGTCCGCGTACGCCTCGTCGACGCCGGTCGCGAGGTCGTTGTGGTTGATCGCGTTGGCGATCAGCAGGACGCTGCCGTCCCGGTGGTCGAGGACGGCCAGGTCCGAGGTGAGCAGCATGGTCAGCTCGGGGAGGCGCAGGTCGTCCGTCGCGCTGTCGCCGATCCGCTCCAGGCGCCGCACGACGTCGTAGCCGAGGTAGCCGACCATGCCTCCGGTGAACGGGGGCAGTCCGGCGTCGGCGACCAGGTCGCGCGGGGTGTGGAGGGTTTCGACGGTGGCGCGCAGGGCCTCCAGCGGATCGCCGTCGACGGGGACGCCGACGGGCGGGGTGCCCAGCCAGTGCGCCCGGCCGTCGCGTGCGGTGAGGGTGGCGGCGCTGCGCACGCCGATGAAGGAGTAGCGCGACCAGGTGCGGCCGTTCTCCGCGGATTCGAGGAGGAAGGTGCCGGTGCGCCCGCCCGCGAGTTTGCGGTAGAGGCCGACCGGGGTGTCGCCGTCCGCGAGGAGCCTGCGGCCGACGGGGATGACGCGCCGTTCGACGGCCAGCTTGCGGAACGTGTCGGGATCCATGGCGCCGAACCCTACTGGGCGAGTGGGAGGACGTCGGCGTCGAAGCAGGTGCGGTCACCGGTGTGGCAGGCGGCGCCCGTCTGGTCGACCTTGACGAGGACGGTGTCGGCGTCGCAGTCGAGGGCGACGGACTTGACCGTCTGGATGTGGCCCGAGGTGTCGCCCTTGACCCAGTACTCGCGGCGGCTGCGGGACCAGTAGGTACAGCGGCCGGTGGTGAGGGTGCGGTGCAGGGCCTCGTCGTCCATCCAGCCGAGCATCAGCACCTCGCCGGTGTCGTACTGCTGGGCGATGGCCGGGAAGAGCCCGTCGGCGCCGCGCTTGAGGCGGGCGGCGATGTCCGGGTCGAGGTTGCTCTGCGGCGTCGGGGTGCCTGGGGCGGGCGCGCTGGTCATGCGCCCATTGTGCCGTGGCCGGGGGCCGGTCCGGGGCGGCGTCCGCTGGGCGGACCGGGCGCGGTGGTCGTACGCTGGCGGGCATGTCGACCCATGCGAAGCGTGAACGACTCCTGCTCGCCGACCTGTTGGAAGCGGCGGGACCGGAGGCCCCGACCCTGTGCCGGGGCTGGACGACCCGGGACCTGGCCGCCCACGTGGTGGTGCGGGAGCGCCGGCCGGACGCGGCGGGAGGTGTGCTGCTTGGCGTCCTGAAGAACCGGCTCGACCGGGTGCAGACGGAGTACGCGGCGAAGCCGTACGAGGAGCTGATCCAGCTGATCCGCACGGGACCGCCGCGGATGTCCCCGTTCGGCCTGAAGCAGATCGACGAGGCGGCCAACACCGTCGAGTTCTACGTCCACGCGGAGGACGTGCGCCGGGCCCAGCCGGACTGGTCGCGGCGCGAGCTGGACCCGGTCTTCGCCGATCTGCTGTGGTCGCGGGCCGAGCGGACGGCCCGGGTGCTGGGCCGCAGGTCCCCTGTGGGGCTGGTGCTGCGCCGCCCGGACGGCCAGACGGTGGTGGCCCACAAGGGCACGCCGGTGGTGACGGTGACCGGCGAGCCGGGCGAGCTGCTGCTGTTCGCGTTCGGCCGCCAGGACGCGGCGGTGGTGGGGCTGGACGGCGGCCAGGAGGCGGTGGCCCGGCTGCGGACGGCGGAGCTGGGGATGTAGGCCCGGGGCCGCCCCGACGGCGTTCGGCGGGAGCCGTCCGCCGTACCGGCCGATGCGCGGCGGGTACGGCGGACGGGGTGCCCGTACGGTCAGCGGACCGGGTGCCCGGCCTCTCTGAGCGCCGCCTTGACCTCGGAGATCCGCAGGTCGCCGAAGTGGAAGACGGACGCGGCGAGCACGGCGTCGGCTCCCGCGGCGATGGCCGGAGCAAAGTCCGCGAGCCGGCCGGCGCCGCCGGAGGCGATGACGGGGACGGTCACGTGCTTGCGCACGGCCGTGATCATCTCGGTGTCGTAGCCGTCCTTGGTGCCGTCGGCGTCCATCGAGTTGAGCAGGATCTCGCCCGCACCCAGCTCGGCGGCCCGGTGCGCCCATTCGACGGCGTCGATGCCGGTGCCCCGGCGCCCGCCGTGCGTGGTCACCTCGAAGCCGCCGGTGGGGGTGCGCCGGGCGTCCACGGAGAGCACCAGGACCTGGCGGCCGAAGCGCTCGGCGATCTCCCGGACGAGGTCGGGGCGGGCGATCGCGGCGGTGTTGACGCCGACCTTGTCCGCGCCGGCCCGCAGCAGCCTGTCGACGTCGTCGGCGGTGCGGACGCCGCCGCCGACCGTGAGCGGGATGAACACCTGTTCGGCGGTGCGCCGCACCACGTCGTAGGTGGTCTCGCGGTCGCCACTGGACGCGGTGATGTCCAGGAAGGTCAGCTCGTCGGCGCCCTCGGCGTCGTACAGCTTCGCCATCTCGACGGGGTCGCCCGCATCGCGCAGGTTCTGGAAGTTGACGCCCTTGACGACCCGGCCGGCGTCCACGTCCAGGCACGGGATGACGCGTACCGCGAGGCTCATCGCGCACCTCCCCGGTACGCCTCGACCTCGACCTCGACGACCAGGCTCGGGTCCACGAGGCCCGCCACGATCAGCATCGAAGCGGCGGGGCGGACGTCGTCGAACAGCTCCTTGTGGGCGCGGCCCACCTCGTCCACGTCCCGGGCGTGGGTGACGTACATCCGGGTGCGGACGACGTCCTCGCGGCCCAGGCCGAGCTGCTTCAGCGCGTCGAAGGCGACCCTGAAGGAGGTGACGGTCTGCTCGTACGGGCCGCCCGCCGAGATCTGCCCGTTCTCCACCGAGGTGCAGCCGGAGACCAGGACGAGGCCGTTCGGCAGCTGGACCGCGCGAGAGTAGCCGAACCTCTCCTCCCAGGGGGCGCCGGAGGAGACGCGGTTGACGGATTCGGTCATTCCGAGACCACCCTCAGTGCTTCTTCGAGGGTGAACGCCTTCGCGTACAGCGCCTTGCCGACGATCGCGCCCTCGACTCCGTCCGGGACGAGCGCGGAGACGGCGCGCAGGTCGTCGAGCGAGGAGACGCCGCCGGAGGCGACGACGGGCTTGTCGGTGGCGGCGCAGACGTTCTTCAGGAGGTCCAGGTTGGGGCCCTGGAGGGTGCCGTCCTTGGCGATGTCGGTGACGACGTAGCGGGCACAGCCTTCGGAGTCGAGGCGGGCGAGCGTCTCGTACAGGTCGCCGCCGTCGCGGGTCCAGCCCCGGCCGCGCAGTGTGGTGCCGCGCACGTCGAGGCCGACAGCGATCTTGTCACCGTGCTCGGCGATGACCTTGGCGACCCACTCGGGGGTCTCCAGGGCTGCGGTGCCGAGGTTGACCCGGGTGCAGCCGGTGGCGAGGGCGGCGGCGAGCGAGGCGTCGTCGCGGATGCCGCCGGAGAGCTCGACCTTGATGTCCATGGAGCGGGCGACCTCCGCGATCCGCTCCCGGTTGTCCCCGGTGCCGAAGGCGGCGTCCAGGTCGACGAGGTGCAGCCATTCCGCGCCCGACCGCTGCCAGGCGAGGGCCGCCTCCAGCGGGTCGCCGTAGGAGGTCTCGGAACCGGACTCGCCGTGGACGAGGCGGACGGCCTGGCCGTCGCGGACGTCGACGGCGGGGAGGAGTTCAAGCTTCGGCATTACAGCGTCTCAATCCAGTTGGTCAGCAGCTGGGCGCCGGCATCGCCGGACTTCTCGGGGTGGAACTGGGTGGCCCACAGGGCGCCGTTCTCCACGGCGGCGACGAACGGCTCGCCGTGGGTGGCCCAGGTGACCCGGGGGGCGCGGATCTTGGGGTTGGTGACCTCCAGGGTCCATTCGTGCACGGCGTAGGAGTGCACGAAGTAGAACCGGGCGTCCGGGTCGAGCCCGGCGAACAGCTGGGAGTCCTCGGGCGCCCGCACGGTGTTCCAGCCCATGTGCGGCACGACCGGGGCCTTCAGCGGGCCGACGGTTCCGGGCCACTCGTCCAGCCCCTCGGCCTCCACGCCGTGCTCGATGCCGCGCTCGAAGAGGATCTGCATCCCGACGCAGATACCCATGACGGGCCGGCCGCCGGCCAGTCTGCGGCCGATGACCCATTCGCCGCGGGCCTTGCGCAGCCCCTCCATGCAGGCGGAGAACGCGCCGACGCCGGGCACCAGCAGTCCGTCGGCGTTCATCGCCGCGTCGTAGTCGCGGGTGATCTCGACGTCCGCGCCGACGTGGGCGAGGGCCCGTTCGGCGGACCGGACGTTGCCGAAGCCGTAGTCGAAGACGACGACCTTCTTCTTCCCGCTCTTCGTGTTGTCGCTCACCAGTCGTACCTCAGTCCCAGAGTCCCTGGATCCGCATGACGCCCGCGACCAGGCACATCGCGGACCCGATCCCCAGGAGGACGATGACGCCCCGGGGCATCTTCTGCTTCGAGAAGGAGTAGACGCCGCCGGCCAGGAACAGGCCGACGACGATCAATATGGTGCTGAGGCCGGTCACAGCGCGCCCTTCGTGGAGGGGATGATCCCGGCGGCCCGGGGGTCGTGCTCGCTGGCGTACCGCAGGGCGCGGGCCAGTGCCTTGAACTGGCACTCCACGATGTGGTGGGCGTTGCGCCCGTACGGGACGTGGACGTGCAGGGCGATCTGTGCCTGGGCGACGAAGGACTCCAGGATGTGGCGGGTCATCGTCGTGTCGTAGGTGCCGATCATGGGCGCCATGTTCTCCGGCTCGGTGTGCACCAGGTAGGGGCGTCCGGAGAGGTCGACGGTGACCTGGGCGAGCGACTCGTCCAGCGGGACGGTGCAGTTGCCGAAGCGGTGGATGCCCGTCTTGTCGCCGAGGGCCTGCTTGAACGCGGCGCCGAGCGCGAGGGCGGTGTCCTCGATGGTGTGGTGGGTGTCGATGTGCAGGTCGCCGTCGGTCTTGACCGTGAGGTCGAACAGCCCGTGCCTGCCGAGCTGGTCGAGCATGTGGTCGTAGAAGCCGACGCCGGTCGACACGTCGACCGAGCCGGTGCCGTCGAGGTCGATCTCGACGAGCACCGAGGTTTCCTTGGTGGTGCGTTCCACTCTGCCTACGCGGGCCGCGCGGGTCATGCGTCGTGCTCCTTCTTGATCTCACGTGCGGCCGTCGCCGTCGGTGCGTCGGCCGCGGTTCCGTCGAGCAGTCCGTCGACCGCGTCGAGGAACGCGTCGTTCTCCGCCGGGGTGCCCGCGGAGACCCGCAGCCATCCCGGTACGCCGTTGTCCCTGACCAGGACGCCCCGGTCGAGGATCCGACGCCAGGCGGTGTGGCTGTCGGCGAAGCGGCCGAACTGGACGAAGTTGGCGTCCGATTCGACGACCTCGAAGCCCTTGGCGCGCAGCTCCTCGACGATCCGGTCCCGCTCGCTCTTGAGCTGGGCGACGTACCCGAGCAGCGTATCGGTGTGCTCCAGGGCGGCGAGGGCGGTGGCCTGCGTGATGGAGGACAGGTGGTACGGCAGCCGCACGAGCTGGACGGCGTCGACGACGGCCGGGGCGGCGGCGAGGTAGCCGAGGCGGAGCCCGGCGGCGCCGAACGCCTTCGACATGGTGCGCGAGAGCACCAGGTGCGGACGGCCCTCGATCAGCGGGAGCAGCGAGGGGTGGTGGCTGAACTCGCCGTACGCCTCGTCGACGACGACCATCGACGGCCTGGCCGCCTGGGCCGCCTCGTACAGGGCGAGGACGGTCTCCGCGTCGACGGCGGTGCCGGTGGGGTTGTTGGGCGAGGTGATGAAGACGATGTCGGGCCGGTGCTCGGCGATCGCCTTCCTGGCAGCCTCGACGTCGATGGTGAAGTCCTCGTTGCGCGGACCGGAGATCCAGCCGGTGCCGGTGCCGCGGGCGATGAGGGCATGCATGGAGTACGAGGGCTCGAAGCCGATCGCGGTGCGCCCGGGGCCGCCGAAGGTCTGGAGCAGCTGCTGGAGCACCTCGTTGGAGCCGTTGGCGGCCCAGACGTTGGCGAGGCCGACCTCGTGCCCGGCGGTGCGGCTGAGGTAGCGGGCGAGCTGCGTGCGCAGTTCGACGGCGTCCCGGTCGGGGTAGCGGTTGAGGTCGCGGGCGGCCTCGCGGACGCGTTCGGCGATCCGGTCGACGAGCGCCTCGGGCAGCGGGTAGGGGTTCTCGTTGGTGTTCAGCCGTACGGGCACGTCGAGCTGCGGCGCGCCGTACGGGGACTTGCCGCGCAGTTCGTCCCGGACGGGGAGGTCGTCGATGCGCACGGGGCGTTCGGGGGAAGTGCTCACTGGTTCGGCACCTTCCATCCGAAGCGGGCCTTGATGGCCGCGCCGTGGGCGGGCAGGTCCTCGGCCTCGGCGAGCGTGACCACGTGGTGCGCCACGTCGGCGAGGGCGTCGCGCGTGTAGTCGACGATGTGGATGCCGCGCAGGAAGGACTGCACGGAGAGCCCGGAGGAGTGGCAGGCGCAGCCGCCGGTCGGCAGCACGTGGTTGGAGCCCGCGCAGTAGTCGCCGAGGGAGACCGGGGACCAGGGGCCGACGAAGACCGCGCCCGCGTTCTTCACGCGCTCGGCGACGGCGGCGGCGTCGGTGGTCTGGATCTCCAGGTGCTCGGCGCCGTAGGCGTCGACCACGCGCAGTCCCTCGTCGAGGCCGTCGACCAGGACGATCGCGGACTGCCTGCCGCTCAGGGCGGGGAGGATCCGGTCCTCGACGTGCTTGGTCGCGGCGACCTGCGGCTGAAGCTCCTTGGCGACCGCGTTCGCGAGTTCCTCGGAGTCGGTGACGAGCACGGCGGCCGCGAGCGGGTCGTGCTCGGCCTGGCTGATCAGGTCGGAGGCGACATGCACCGGGTCGGCGGTGTCGTCGGCGAGGACGGCGATCTCGGTCGGTCCGGCCTCGGTGTCGATGCCGATGCGTCCCGTGAAGTAGCGCTTGGCGGCGGCGACCCAGATGTTGCCGGGGCCGGTGACCATGTTGGCGGGCGCGCAGGTCTCGGTGCCGTACGCGAACATCGCGACGGCCTGGGCGCCGCCGGCCGCGTACACCTCGTCGATGCCGAGGAGGGCGCAGGCGGCGAGGATCGTCGGGTGCGGCAGGCCGCCGAACTCCTTCTGCGGCGGGGACGCGAGCGCGACGGAGGCGACGCCGGCCTGCTGCGCGGGCACGGCGTTCATGATCACGGAGGAGGGGTAGACGGACCGGCCGCCGGGCGCGTACAGCCCGACCCGCTCGACCGGGACCCACTTCTCGGTGACGGTGCCGCCGGGCACGACCCGGACGGGGTGCGGGGCGCGGCGCTGCTCGGCGTGGACGAGGGTGGCGCGCGCGATCGACTCCTCCAGGGCCGCGCGTACGAGCGGGTCCAGTCCGGCCAGCGCCTCGGTGAGCGCGGCGGCGGGGACGCGCACCTGGTCCAGGCGCACGCCGTCGAACCTCTCCGCGTACTCGATCAGCGCCGCGTCGCCCCGATGATGTACGTCCTCGCAGATGGGCCGCACCTTCTCCAGGGCGGCTTCCACGTCGAACTCGGCACGGGGCAGCAGGTCGCGCAGCGCCCGGCCCTCGGGGAGGGCGGCGCCGCGCAGATCGATTCGAGAGATCACACCGCAATTCTCGCAGACCGCACCCGTCGTCCCGGTGTCCGTATCACTGGCTGATACGTGTCCCCCGCCGTCACCGCTTCACTGGCTGATACGCGTCCTGGCCGTGCCCGGTGCCCCATAGCGTTCACGTCGTCACTCAGAGGGAAGAACAGCTCCGAGAGCGGAAGGGGGTACACCCGTGACCGAAGCGCACGACGGCGATTTCCCGGATGGTCTCAGCGCGGCGGAGCTGGGCATGTGGCAGGCGTTCCGGAACGGCAGCACCTACGATCTGCGGGCCCGCGACCCGGCGCGGGACGACCCGTTCGCCCCCTGCGTCTGGGGTCCGGAACGGAGTGTGGACGGGCGTGTCGTGGCCCGGCTGCTGCTGTCGGGGCCGCCGCCGCGTCCCGGGCGGGTCGCGGCGCTGAAGCTCCGCGGGGTGCGGATCAGCGGCACGCTGGATCTGGCGGGCGGGCGGGTCGCGCCGTACGTCGAGCTGACCGGCTGCCGCTTCGAGAACGAGGTGGTGTTTCCGGAGTGCCACTTCACGACGCTGCGGATCGTCGGCTGCGCGATGCCCCGGCTGGAGGCGGCCCGGCTGCGGACCGAGGGCGATCTGCATCTGCCGCGCTGCCGGGTCCGTCGCGGAATCCGGCTCACCGACGCCCAGATCGGCACCGATCTGCTGATCAACCAGATCGAGGTCGGCCCCGATCGCAACGGGCGCGCCCTGGCAGCCGACGGTCTCGCGGTCGCCCAGGACCTCCAGGCGGAGCTGGTGGAGGCGCGCGGCGAGCTGAGCCTGCGCGGGGCGAAGGTCGGCGGTTCGCTCAGTCTGCGCGGCAGCCGGCTGCGCGGCCGGGAGGGCCGGCGCGCGCTGAACGCGCCGCAGCTGACGGTGGAGCGGTCGCTGTACATGAGCGAGGCGTGGGTGAGCGTCGACACCGGGATCCAGGGCACCACCCCTCCGTACGGCATCGTCATGGCGCCGACCCCGGCCCGTGGCACGCGTTCGCAGATCTTCGAGTGCCGGGGCGGGGTGCGGCTGGACGACGGGCGGTTCGGGGACGCGGTCGACCTGCACAAGGCGCGGTTCGTGCTGGCCCGGCACGAGGAGCTGTCGCTGCGCCGGATCGTGACCCCGGAGCTGCGGTTCAACGCGGAGCGGCCGGAGGAGGGCCGGGTCGTGCTGAACGGCGCGCGGGTGGTCACGCTGATCGACGTGTCGACCAGCTGGCCTGGCCCCGGCGGTCTGGCGATGGGCGGGTTCGTGTACGAGAACCTCGTCCCGTACGGGCACTTCCCGCTCGCCCGGCGCCTGGAGTGGGTGGCCGCCGCGACCCCGGAGTACGTACCGGAGCCGTATGAACGCCTGGCGACGGTCCTGCGGAACTGCGGAGAGGACGCCGACGCCCGCGAGGTGCTGCTGGCCAAGCAGCGGCGGCGGCGCGAGACGCTGCCGCTCGCCGCGAAGCTCTGGGGGTTTCTCCAGGACTGGACGGTGGCGTACGGCTACCGGCCGGGGCGGGCCGCGGTGTGGATGGCGGTGCTGTGGGCGGCGGGGACGCTGGCCTTCTCGCGGCACGCCCCGGCGCCGATCAAGGAGGACGAACACCCGGAGTGGAACCCCGCGCTGTACGCGCTCGACCTGCTGATACCGGTGATCAACCTCGGCCAGGACGGCTACTGGCGGATGAAGGACGGCTGGCAGTGGGGGTCGGCCGCGCTGATCCTGCTGGGCTGGATCCTGGCCACGGCGGTCGCGGCGGGCGCCTCCCGGCTGCTGCGCCGCGGCTGAGAGCCTGTCGGGTGACCTTCGGCCGGAAAGCGGACGCGGCGTGGTGCGTGCGATTCCGGCAGCGCCGGAATCGTGCGCGCCAGGGCGTGGCCGTCAGGCCAGAGGCCACCCGACAGGCTCCGCGGCGCCCGCGGGGCCGGGTCGCCGTGCCGCACACCTCGCCGTGGACCTGCCGCCCGGCCCCGCGTTCCTTCACTTTTCATCGACCTTGTCCGGTACAACCCGTTCACTCGGCACCAAAGCTTCACAGCACCCCACTGGCGCCGTCCCGACCCGCACTTTTCAATGGTCTGCACCATGTCACTCCTTCGTTCCCTGCTCCGTGCCACGCGCACGGCCCGGCGCTCCCCGCAGGAGTCCGCCGGGCTGACGGCGGACGGCGCGGTGCTGCTCGACGCTCCCGACGAACGGCTCTCCCCCGCGCTCGTCGCCGCCGCCTTCGGGGCGTACGAACCGGCCGCGGAACTCCTCGCCGCCACCCGGGACGGCGCCGAGTGGGAGAACCGCGACCGGTACCTCGGCCGGCTCGTCACGTTCGCCCGCAGCCGTGACGGCTGGCTGACCGCGTGGCTGGCCGCCGCCCCGCACGATCCCGACGCGCTGCTCGTCAAGGCCGAGCTGGCGGTCCGCAGGGCCTGGGAGTCGCCCGTGAGGGCCGAGCAGCTGCGCGAGGTGACGCCGCTGATCACCGCGGCGGCACAGAGCGATCCGCGCGACCCGGTGCCATGGCGGCTCGCGCTCGACCACGCCCGCGGCACCCGGGCCACGCACACCGCGTTCGAGGCGCTGTGGGAGCAGGCGGTCCGGCGTTCCTCGCACCACTACGGCTGCCATGTCGCGGCCCTGCGGTACCTCTCGGCCGCCTGGTACGGCTCGCACCGCGAGTGCTTCGACTTCGCCGAGCGGGCCGCCGAGGACTCGCTGCCCGGCTCGCTGGTGCGGGCGCTGCCGCTGCGGGCGGCGTACTCCCTGCTGGTCGAGGGGCCGCGGGCACGGACCACCCCGGTGCAGGAGGAGCGGATCGACGCGGCGGCGGACCTGGCGGCCACCTTGTCCGCCTCGTTCGCGCCGGGCGACCCCTGGCCCGCCGAGGTCCGCAACCTGCTGGCGTACGTGCTGGTGACCCGGGGCCGGTGGGACGCGGCGCTGGAACAGTTCCGGCGGATCGGGCCCCACGCGACGTCGTTCCCGTGGGCGTCGGTCTCCGAGGACCCGCTGGGACGATTCCTCGAAGCGCGGGAGGAGGCGCGGTCCCGGGCGCCCGGTGCGGGGCCCCTGCCGGGGCGGGCCCGCAGGGGCCGTCGGCGCGGCCATTACGCTTGACCGCTGTGACCACCGCTCGCCTGCCACTGTTCCCGCTGAACGCGGTCCTTTTCCCGGGCCTCGTGCTGCCGCTGAACGTCTTCGAGGAGCGATATCGCGCCATGATGCGCGAACTGCTCCGGACCGACGAGGACGAACCCCGCCGTTTCGCGGTGGTCGCGATCCGGGACGGCCACGAGGTCGCCCCGACGGCCACCGGAATGCCGGGGGAGGCACACGACTCCCCAGGGCGCGGCCCCGCCGACGGCTTCGGTCCCGACCCGATCCGGGCCTTCCACTCGGTGGGCTGCGTCGCCGACGCGGCGAAGATCCGGGAACGGCCGGACGGCACCTTCGAGGTCCTCGCGACCGGCACCACCCGCGTCGAGCTGCTCTCCGTCGACGCGAGCGGCCCCTACCTGACGGCGGAACTCCGCGAACTGGACGAGGAACCGGGCGAGGAGGCGGGTGCGCTCGCCGAGGGCGTGCTGCGGGCGTTCCGCGGCTACCAGAAGCGTCTGGCCGGGGCGAGCCGACGTTCCCTGACCACGGGGGCGGAGCTGCCCGACGACCCCTCGGTCGTCTCCTATCTCGTCGCGGCCGCGGCCGTGCTGGACGTCCCGGCGAAGCAGCGGCTGCTCCAGGCCCCCGACACCGCGACCAGGCTGCGCGAGGAGCTGAAGATGCTGCGCGCCGAGGCCGCCGTCATACGGCATCTCCCGTCGCTGCCCGCCGTGGAACTGACGCGCGGCCCGACCCACCCCAACTGACCGGCGGACCGTCCAGGCCCGAGCACTCCGGCCGAGGAACCGGATCGCGCCGACCGACGAACCGACCACCCGAGGAATCCTCACCGTGGCGAAGAAGCCGAAGAAGCAGCAGTCCGGCGGCACCCCGGCGACGGTCGCGCTGACCGCGGCCGGTGCGGCGTTCACCATCCACTCCTACGACCACGATCCGGCGTCGGCCTCGTACGGCGAGGAGGCCGCCGAAGCCCTGGGCGTCTCCCCCGACCGGGTCTTCAAAACCCTGGTCGCCGACGTGGACGGCACCCTCACCGTGGCGGTCGTCCCGGTGGCCGGCACCCTCGACCTCAAGGCGCTGGCCTCCGCCGTGGGCGGCAAGCGGGCCTCGATGGCCGACCCGGCCGCGGCGGAACGCACCACCGGTTACGTGCGGGGCGGCATCTCGCCGCTGGGCCAGCGCAAGCGGCTGCGCACGGTGCTGGACGCGTCGGCGCGCGCGCACGGGACGATCTGTGTGTCGGCGGGCCGCCGCGGCCTCGAGGTCGAGCTGTCCCCCGACGATCTGGCGTCGCTGACGGGGGCGGTGTTCGCGGAGATCGGCCGCGGGTAGCGCCTGCCCCGGCCGACGCGGGCAGCACAGGCAGTTCCTGCGCACGGCGGGCGCGGGCAGCGCGAACGCACAGCGCCTGCGCACGGCGGGCATGGGCAATGCGAACAGGCGGCGCCCGCGCACGGCAGACACGGCCGCACAGCGCCTGCGCACGGCGGGCGCGGGCAGCGCCTGCCCGCACCCCGGGCGGGCGCTCCCCCGCTCCTTCCTCCGCGTCTACGAGCCGGTCGGCGGCACCGGCGGCGTACTTCCGCCCGGGGCCGTCCCCGGCCCTGCGGCCCCTTGCCCCGCGCCCGGGACCGGGCCGCCGGCCGCCCACCCCGGGAAGGTGCCCCACTCCGGCTCAGGGTCCCTCGGCCCGAACAGCGCCGTCAGCGCGAGGTGCACCACCATCGCCGCCACCGGCCAGGCCAGCCATGCCGCGGCCGCCGTCCTCAGCTGGAGCGGCGCGTCGAAGACCACGCCCTTGCCGACCGCCCGCGCGTGTGCGACCACGTCCTGGTCCGGCCCGAGCCACACTCCGAGCCGCCAGGCGAGCAGCGATCCGAGCACCCCGCCCACCGCGAGCGCCACCACCATGGCGACACCGCCGCGGCGCTGGAACCAGAAGACCAGCGCGGCGGTCAGGGCCCCGAAACCCAGGGCCAGCAGCACGAACGTACCGTCGGCGCCGATCGCCTCCTCGCCCTCGCTGTCCTGGAGGAAGACGGCCGTGCCGTCCGAGATCAGCGGAACCCTCGGCGCGAGCCACACCCACAGGAGCCCGAGCCCGACACCGGCCACGGTCACCAGCAGGGCGACGGCCACCGCGCGCAGCAGTTCCGGTCCGGGGTCCCTCTCCCCCTCCGCAGCCGGCCAGGATCCGGGGCCGGTCTTCCCGGAACCGTCCCCGTACTGCGGGGTCTGCCAGGGGTTGTCGGAGGAGGGCCGGTCGGGCGGCGTCAGAGGTGCGGTCACCGTGCCATCGTGCCAGGCATCCCCGCACACCGCCTCATCGGACCGCCGCCCTGCGGTACGCCCAGGTGGCCGCGGCGAGCGAGAGGACGCCGACGACCGCGCAGACCGCGAGGTCCAGGGCGACGGCCGCCCAGTCCGGGTGGGCGTCGAAGGACCGTGCGAGCGCCTCCACCCCGTACGTCGACGGCAGCAGATCGCGCGCCCAGTCGACGGGGGTGGGCAGCCGGTCGGCCGGCAGGACGCCGAGCAGCAGCGCCGCCGACATGCCCAGCTGCCCGAGCAGCGTGGCCAGCTCCTGCCGGGGCGCGAGCAGCCCCAGCGCGGCGCCGAGCCCGGAGAGCGCCGCCCCGGACAGCGGGATGACGGCGACGAGCACCCACAGATGCGTCAGCGGAAGCCCGAACAGCACGCTCCCCGCTACCGCCGTGACGACCGTGCCGGGCACGGTGAAGGAGGCGTACGCCCCTGCCGCGCCCAGCACCACGGCGGCGGGCGGTACCGGCAGGGTGGCGTAGTGGTCGAGCCCGCCCCCGGCCCGCAGCTGCCCGAAGTACTGGGCGAGCAGGTTGAGCGCGACGAACGCCACCACGAGGACGCTGGAACCGGCGACGACCGCCCGTGCCTCGGAGCCGCCGTCGACGACCCCGCGCATCAGCACCATGATCCCGACGGACTGGAACGTCGCGACGAACAGCAGCGGAATACGGGCCACCCGGGCCCGGGACAGCTGGGCGCGGTACACGGCCGCGAGCGAGGGGAACAGCCGGGCCCGCGGCGCCAGAGCCTGCTCCGAGCCCGCCCGTGGCGCCGCCCCGTCGTGGCCGTCGCCGCCGTCGGCCCGGACGCCGGTGGCGGGCCCGGCCGGTCCGGCCACCGCCTGTGCGGGAACGATGCTCGTCACCTGGCGCTGCTCCTGTCCACTCGCTGCCCGGCCACGCGCGCGCACCCGACCGCCTCTGCCGCCCCCGACACCTCGGCCTCCTCGGCCGCCCCCGCCGTCCCGCCCGTACCGGCCGCCCCGGTCACGACTTCACCAGCCCCTTGCGCACGTCCCCGCCGAGCGCGAGATAGACGTCCTCCAGGCTGGGCGTCGCCAGGGTGAAGTCGTCGAGCGCGGCGAACGCCGCGCCGCCGGTCGCCGCGGCGACCGCGGCCCGTGCCTCGTCGGGCCCGAGCCGCAGCACCCAGCGGCGCCCGGACTCCTGCGCCGAGCCGCGCAGCGCGGCCACCTCGGGGACGTCCAGCGGCGCCCGTTCGCGCCACACCAGCTCCACCCGGACCTCACCGGCGACGCGCTCCTTGAGCCCGTTCGGCGTGTCGCAGGCGATGACCCGGCCGTGCTCGATCACCGCGACCCGGTCGAGGACCGTTTCGGCCTCGATGACGTTGTGGGTGACCAGCAGGACGGTCGTGCCGCGCTCGGCCCGGCGCCGGTCCACGGCGGCCCACACCGCGCGGCGCGCGACCGGGTCCATTCCGGTGGTCGGTTCGTCCAGGACGAGCACGGGCCGCTCGCCGACCAGCACGGCGGCGAAGCAGGCGAGCCGCCGCTGTCCCCCGGAGAGTTTCTTCAGTGGGCGCCCGGCGATGCCGGTGAGGCCCAGTTCGTCGAGCACGTCGTCGCGCTCGGCCCGGGCCTCGGCCACCGCGAGACCGCGCAGCCGGCCGGTGGTCTCTGCGGCGAGCGACACGGTCAGCTCGTCGAGGGCGGTGGACTCCTGCCCGAGGTAGCCGATCAGCCGGGAGGCCCGTTCGGGGTGGCGCACCAGATCGTGGCCCAGCACGGTGACGCTGCCGGAGTCGGGCCGCATCAGCCCGGTGAGCTGCCGTACCAGGGTGGACTTCCCGGCGCCGTTGGGGCCGAGCAGTCCGAAGATCTCGCCGCGCCGCACATCCAGGCTGATGCCGTCGGTGGCGCGGACCTCCGGTGTGGCCGGTGCGCCGCGACGGCCGCGCGCGGCGGGGTAGGTCTTGACCAGGTCACGCACCGCGCACACGGTCCCGGTCCCCGTCTGCGCCTGTGCTGTGCCCGTACTCACGAGGTACGAGAGTACGGGGTCGCACGACCCGGATCACGCCCGGGGCCGGGCCCGGCCGGCGCCGGCGCCGCTCCCACCGGCCGCTTCGTCCGTCCGCGCGCCCGGTGCGCCTCCGGGCGCGCGGACGGGGCGCGCACGGGGCGCGTACGGTCCCGGGCCGGGCGCCCCGGACGCCGTCAGTCCCCGGAAGAACCCGTGCGCTCCGGCACCGGGGTGCGCCCCGCCGCAGCGCGTACGTCGATCTCCCGCCAGAATCCCGCACGGATGGCATAGCGGTCGTGCTCGTCGATCTGGTCGTCCTTGTGGGCGAGCAGTCCGAAGCGTGCCGCGTAGCGCAGCAGTTCGCCGTCGATGCGGTGCGGGATGCGCGGGTACATCGTCGACAGCTTCTGCAGGTGGGTGTGGTCGGACAGCCGCTCCATCCAGCGGCGGGCGAAGACCTGGCCCACCTCGAAGGGGTCGCCGCCGACGGTGGTGATGTCCTCCTCCCGGTCCGCCCAGCGCTGCTCGGCGCTGGTGAGCTGGGCCAGCGTGGGGAGGGGCGCGGTGTCGGCGGGTTCGCCGAGCGGTCCGCCGCGCTCGATCCAGCCCTTGTCGGAGGACCAGCGCAGCGTGGCGCCCGCCGGCGTGGACGGGGTGGAGGGCTGGGTGCCGGGGCCGCGCAGGCTGCCCGCCAGGTCCTTCGGGGTGGGGACGCCCCTTCCGCCGGGGCCGGGCCGCTCGTCGGCGCCGCCCTCCTCGGACTGCGGGGCGCTCCCGTCGGCCTCGGCCGCCGCCCGCGGCTCCGACGCCTGCTCGGCGGACGCCGCGAGGGCCGCCTCCGGCAGCGGCGCGGAGAGGATCGCCGCGATCTCCGGACCGGGTGCGGGCGGTGGGGCGCAGACGCCGCCGGTCTCCTTGGCCCGGACGGCCTGGGTGATCCAGGTCCGGTCGAGCACCCGGCGTTCGTCGGCCTCGGCGACCAGGTCCTCGGACTGGTTGTAGTCGCCGTCGGCGGCCTGCACGGCCCACAGATGGACGGCGACGCCGTGTTCCTTCGCCGACATCAGGCCCGGCAGCAGGTCCCCGTCGCCGGTCACCAGCACCACGTCGGAACAGGCCCGGTTCCTGGCCAGTTCGGTGAGCTCCGCGTGCATCGCGGCATCGACGCCCTTCTGCGCCCAGCGCCCGTCGCTGCGGGTCAGGGCGCCGAGCCGGACGGTCACCCGGGGCATCACGCGCAGTCTGCGGTGCTCGGGCTGCGGCACTCGGTCGGGGGCGCCGTCGAACCAGTAGATCCGCAGCAACGGCTGCCGCGTATCGGCCTCCGCCAGCTCGCGCAGCCCCCGGATGAGGGCCGCGTGGTCGACGGTGATGCGGGAACGGGCAGGTTCCCCGGCCAGCAGGCTCGCGGCCGCACCCAGCAGGTAACCGGCGTCCACCAGGACGACGCAACGGTCCACGCGTTCCACCCTCTTCCGGGAGTTCGGGTGTGGTCTTTGCGAAGAGTTTCCTTCGAGTCTGCCCGAATGCGCGGAGGTAAACGGCCGGAACTCGATCATCGGCGTGGCGAACCCGGGAAGGCGCGAATTATACACCCTCACCACAGGTTCATTACGCACGGTAATGATCCAACATGCGCGGTTCATCCCATTATGTGAGCCTGAACGCGGTCCTGGCCCCGAGAGTCCCCCCAGGAGGAACACCATGGCCAAGAACAAGAACCGCAAACAGAGCAGCCGGCAGAACCGCACGTCCGCACCCCAGCAGGGCGCGGAAGAGGCCAAGCAGACCTCGTACGAGACGCAGATACAGCAGTCGCAGGCCCAGGGCAGCCCTTCCGATGTCGCCCGTAAGCACCAGCGCCGCTTCGGCCACAACTGACCGACGATTTCCGGTCGTCCGGTGACAGGCCGCGGGACCGGCAGGGGCGCCCCCGCACAGGGCGGGGGCGCCCCTGGGTGCGCCTCGCGTGCACGACCGCCTTCCGTGCGCGCACGCCCCGGTGCAATGTGTCCCGGTGTGCGCGTCCCGCCGTCGCGGGACCGGTTCAGCCGGCCAGGCAGGACGGTCCGAGCAGCACCTTCAGGTCGCCGTAGAGCGCCGGGTCGGGCTTCACCCGGTGCCGGTCGAGCCGGAGCACCGTGGTCTTGCGGGGGCCCTGGAGCCTGATCCGCACCTCGGTGTCGCCCCGGTGGTTGCTGAGCACCTCGCCGAGGCGGCTGACCATGGGCGGGGTGACCTTGACGGTGGGGATGGTCAGGATCACGGGGGCGTTGGTGCCCGCCGCCGAGACGTCGGGGACCTGCATCTCCATCGCGACCAGCCGGGGCACGTCCTCGCGCTTGTCGAGGCGGCCCTTGACGAACACGATGGTGTCCTCGACGAGCTGGGTGGACACCAGCTGGTAGGTGGCCGGGAAGAACATGCACTCGATGGAGCCGGCCAGGTCCTCGACGGTGGCGATCGCCCAGGCGTTGCCCTGCTTGGTCATCTTGCGCTGGAGGCCGGAGATGATGCCGCCGACGGTGACGATGGCGCCGTCCGCGTGCTCCCCGCCGGTCAGCTGGGAGATCGAGGCGTCGGCCTTGTCGGAGAGCACGTGCTCCAGGCCGAAGAGCGGGTGGTCGGAGACGTAGAGGCCCAGCATCTCGCGCTCCTGCGCCAGCAGGTAGGACTTCTCCCACTCGACGTCGGAGAACTCCACGTCGAGCCCGAAGCCCGGCTCGTCGCTGTCCTCGTCGCCCATGCCGCCGAAGAGGTCGAACTGGCCCTCGGCCTCCTTCCGCTTGACCTGCACCACGTTGTCGATCATCGGTTCGTGGTGGGCGACCAGGCCCTTGCGGGTGTGCCCCATCTCGTCGAAGGCCCCGGCCTTGATCAGCGACTCCACGGTCCGCTTGTTGCAGACCACGGCCTCGACCTTGTCCAGGAAGTCCGGGAAGCTGCTGTACTTCCCCTTCGCCTTGCGGCACCGGATGATCGAGTCGACCACGTTCTGACCCACGTTGCGCACGGCCGTCAGGCCGAAGAGGATCACGTCGTCGCCCTGGGCCGCGAAGTTCGACAGGGACTCGTTCACATTGGGCGGCAGCACCTTGATGCCCATGCGGCGGCACTCGTTGAGGTAGATCGCGGACTTGTCCTTGTCGTCCTTGACCGAGGTCAGCAGCGCCGCCATGTACTCGGCGGGGTAGTTCGCCTTCAGGTACGCGGTCCAGTACGTGACCAGGCCGTACGCGGAGGAGTGCGCCTTGTTGAACGCGTATCCGGCGAACGGGACCAGCACGTCCCACAGCGCCTGGATCGCCTCGTCCGAGTAGCCCTTCTTCTTGGCGCCGGCCTGGAAGAGGACGAAGTTCTTCTCCAGTTCCTCGGGCTTCTTCTTGCCCATCACCCGGCGCAGGATGTCGGCCTCGCCGAGCGAGTAGCCGGCGACGATCTGGGCGGCCTTCTGCACCTGCTCCTGGTAGACGATCAGGCCGTAGGTCAGGCCCAGGGTCTCCTTGAGCGGCTCCTCCAGCTCCGGGTGGATCGGGGTGATCTCCTGGCGGCCGTTCTTGCGCTCGGCGTAGTTCGTGTGCGAGTTCATGCCCATCGGGCCCGGCCGGTACAGGGCCGAGACGGCGGAGATGTCCTCGAAGTTGTCGGGCTGCATCTGGCGCAGCAGGGAGCGCATCGGGCCGCCGTCGAACTGGAACACGCCGAGCGTGTCGCCGCGGCAGAGCATGTCGTACGTCTTGGGGTCGTCCAGCGGGAGGCCGAGCAGGTCCAGCTTGACGCCCTTGTTGCTCTCCACCATCTTGACGGCGTCGTCCATGATGGTGAGGTTGCGCAGGCCGAGGAAGTCCATCTTCAGCAGGCCGAGCGACTCGCACTGCGGGTAGTCCCACTGCGTGATGGTGACGCCGTCGGTGTGCCTCACCCAGACCGGTGCGTGGTCGACGATCGGCTCGCTGGACATGATGACGCCGGCGGCGTGCACGCCCATCTGCCGGACCAGGCCCTCCACACCCTTCGCGGTGTCGATGACCTTCTTCACGTCCGGTTCGTTCTCGTACATCCCCCGGATCTCGCCCGCCTCGCTGTAGCGCGGGTGCTTGGGGTTGGTGATGCCGTCGAGGTCGATGCCCTTGCCGAGGACATCGGCGGGCATGGCCTTGGTGAGCCGGTCGCCCATCGCGTACGGGTAGCCGAGGACACGCGCGGAGTCCTTGATGGCGTTCTTCGCCTTGATCTTGCCGTACGTGCCGATCATGGCGACCTTGTCGGCGCCGTACTTCTCCGTCACGTACCTGATCACCTCGACGCGCCGACGCTCGTCGAAGTCGATGTCGACGTCGGGCATCGAGACGCGCTCGGGGTTGAGGAACCGCTCGAAGATCAGTCCGTGCTCGATCGGGTCGAGGTCGGTGATGCCCATCGCGTACGCCACGATCGAGCCGGCCGCGGAGCCTCGGCCGGGGCCGACCGCGATGCCGTTGTTCTTCGCCCACATGATGAAGTCGGCGACCACGAGGAAGTAGCCCGGGAACCCCATCTGGATGATGACGTCCATCTCGTACTCGGCCTGCTTCTGCCGGTCCTCGGGGACGCCGCCCGGGAAGCGGCGGGCCATGCCGCGCCGCACCTCCTCCTGGAACCAGGTGACCTCGGTGAAGCCCTCCGGGATCTCGAACTTCGGCATCAGGTCGCGCTTCTCGAACATGCCGCCGGTGTCGATCTGCTCGGCGACCAGCAGCGTGTTGCGGCACCCCTCCTGCCAGGCGTCGGAGGAGTCGACGGCGTACATCTCGTCGGCCGTCTTGAGGTAGTAGCCGGTGCCGTCGAAGCGGAAGCGGTCCGGGTCGGAGAGGTTCTTGCCGGTCTGGATGCACAGCAGCGCGTCGTGCGCGGTGGCCTCGTGCGCGTAGGTGTAGTGCGAGTCGTTGGTCACCAGCGGCGGGATGCCGAGCTTCCGGCCGATCTCCAGGAGGCCGTCACGGACCCGGTGCTCGATGTCGATGCCGTGGTCCATCAGCTCCAGGAAGTACCGGCCCTCGCCGAAGATGTCCTTGTAGTCGGAGGCCGCCTGGAGCGCCTCGTCGAACTGGCCCAGCCGCAGCCGGGTCTGCACCTCTCCGGAGGGACAGCCGGTGGAGGCGATGAGGCCCTCGGACCACTGGGCGACGGTCTCCTTGTCCATGCGCGGCCACTTCTGCAGCCAGCCCTCGGCGTACGCGTCCGATGACAGCCGGAAGAGGTTGTGCAGGCCCGTGTTGTTCGACGCCCAGATCGTCTTGTGGGTGTAACCACCGGAACCCGAGACGTCGTCGCGCTTCTGGTGCGGCTGTCCCCAGAGGATCTTCCGCTTGTGCTTGCGGGACTCCGGGGCGACATACGCCTCGATCCCGATGATCGGCGTCACCCCCGCCTTCTTCGCCGAGTGGAAGAAGTCGTACGCCCCGTGGAGGTTGCCGTGGTCCGTCATCGCGATGTGCGTCATGCCCATCTCGTTGCACGCCTCGAACATGTCCTTGAGCCGCGCGGCACCGTCCAGCAGCGAGTACTGGGTGTGGACGTGCAGGTGCGTGAAGGGCGGCTTGGTCACGGCGGTGGGCCTCCGAAGTGCAGGCGTGGCGCGGAGCGCCTCGATGAGGGGCGACGGGTGGGCGGGCTGCGGGTGACGGGTGGGGACAGCGTGGAAGTCTACGTCTCCGGGAGGGGGAAACGCCGTCCCGGCGGATCGACACCCCTTCAAGGGACGTCCACAGGTCCGCATGCGACACTCGTCGACGATGGACGTATCCGGGACGCACCTCAGAGTCGTTCGCGCGGCGCTCTTCACAGCGCTCGTCGTGACGCTCTCCACCGCGTCCCACGTGCTGCTCTCCCGGGTCCCGCTGCCGCTGACCGCCGTGGCCCTGCTGGCCGGGGCGGTCTTCGCCGTGGCGTACGCGCTGGCAGGCCGGGAGCGCGGCTTCTGGGCCATCGCCGGGTTGCTGGTCCCGCTGGAGCTGGCCGCCGACACCTTCTTCACCACCGGTCAGCACCTCTGCTACGGCGCGGCGGGCGGTCCGATCGCGGGGCCGCTGCGCTCGGTCGGGGTGGACGTGCTGTGCGGTGGCGGCGACATCGGCGCCGGCGCGTCACCGGCCGGTGACGTCGGCGCCCCGCTCACCTCGGTGACCGGCGGCGGACACACCGCGGTCGCGCTGCTGGCCTCCCCCGGCCCCGCGGTGCCGTGGCTGCTGCTCGCCGCCCATGTGACGGTCGGTCTGCTCGCCGCGGCCTGGCTCCGGCGCGGCGAGTCCGCGCTGGTCGCCCTGCTGGGCGCGGTCGCCGTCCTGGCGTTCCGGCCGCTGCTGATCGCGGTCGCCGTGGTGGGCGCGGCCTGCCGGACCGTACGCCTCAAGGTGCGCCCCGCCGGGCACGGCCCGCACCCGCTCCTGCACGCCCGTGTGCTCGTGCACTCCGTGGGACGGAGGGGACCGCCGCGCTCGGCCCGCGCCACCGCCTGAGCACGTACGTCCCCGAAGAACTCACACCACGGAGAGAGCGACATGAGCAATCGCAACAGCCAGGCCAACAAGGCGGCAGCCCGCGAGCGTCTGCGCGCCGAGCGCGAGCGCCAGGCCAAGAAGGAGAAGACCCGCAGGCAGATCCTCGTCGGCGTCTCGGTCGTCGGCGTGCTGGCGATCGCCGGCGGCGTCGGCTGGGGTGTCATGCAGATGAACAAGCCGTCCCAGTGGGAGGCGGCCAAGGACGAGAAGAACGTCACGGCGCCCAAGAACACCTCGGGCGAGAACGGCACGACCGTCGTCATCGGCAAGCCGACCGCCAAGAAGACGCTGGAGGTCTACGAGGACCCGCGCTGCCCGATCTGCGCCACGCTGGAACAGTCCATCGGCGAGACGATGCAGAAGGACATCGACGCCGGGAAGTACAAGGTCAAGTACATCGGTGCCACGTTCCTCGACGACATGATCCCCGGCGAGGGCTCGAAGAACGCGCTGAGCGCGCTGGGCGCCGCCCTCGATGTCAGCCCGCAGACCTTCCTGGACTACAAGTCCGCACTCTTCTCCGCGAAGTACCACCCGGAGGAGGCCGACGACAAGTTCAAGGACGACGCGTACCTGATCAAGATCGCCGACTCGGTCGACGCCCTGAAGGGCAACAAGGAGTTCCAGAAGAACGTCGAGGACGGCACGTTCGACGCCTGGGCGATGAAGATGTCCGAGACGTTCGACAAGAGCGGCGTCCGGGGCACTCCGACGCTGAAGATGAACGGCAAGCCGCTCACCGGATCGGACGGCAAGAACGCGCCGTCGACGGTGGAGGAGTTCAACACCACGATCAACGCCGCGCTGAAGGGCTGAGCCCCGCCCCGCCGCACCGGAGCCGAACGTTCCGGGCGGAAGGGGCACCCCGCGTCACGGCCAAATCCTGACGACTCTTCAGCAACGGGCAGGCGAACTTCCGTCGTTCGCCTGCCCGTTGGGCTTACCGGTCAGTAAGGTCCTGGCCCATGACCTCTCGACACCTTCCGCCGCAGTCGGCCGCCCCCAGTCGCCGCACGGTCGTCAAGGCCGCGGCCACCGCCGCCGTCGCGCTCCCCGTACTCGGCTCCGCCACCACCGCGCGCGCCGCCGACGGGCCCGCCTTCCTGCACGGCGTCGCCTCCGGCGACCCGCTCCCCGACGGCATCCTCCTGTGGACCCGCGTCACCCCCACGCCCGACGCCGTGCCCGGTTCCGGCCGCGGCGCCGACACAACGGTGAGCTGGGAGGTGGCCGAGGACAAGGACTTCTCCCGGATCGTCTCCCGCGGCTCCACCGTCGCGCGGGCCGCCTCCGACCACACCGTCAAGGCCGACATACGCGGGCTGCGCCCGGCCACCGCGTACTGGTTCCGCTTCTCGGCGGGCGACGGCTCGGCGGTCCTCTCGCCCACCGGCCGCACCCGTACCGCGCCCGCCGCCGGGGCCACCGTCGCCGGTCTGCGCTTCGGCGTGGTCTCGTGCGCCAACTGGGAGGCCGGTTTCTTCTCCCCGTACCGGCACCTCGCGGCCCGCACCGACCTCGACGCGGTGCTGCACCTGGGCGACTACATCTACGAGTACGCGTCGGGCGTCTACCCGGCCGCGAAGTACGTCGTACGGCCGCACGAGCCCCGGCACGAGATCCTCACCCTCGCCGACTACCGCACCCGGCACGGCCACTACAAGACGGACGCCGACCTCCAGGCCCTGCACGCCACCCACCCGGTGATCGCGATCTGGGACGACCACGAGATCGCCAACGACACCTGGTCGGGCGGGGCCGAGAACCACACGCCGGACGCGGAGGGCTCCTGGGCCGAGCGCGCCGCGGGCGCCAGGCAGGCGTACTTCGAGTGGATGCCGGTCCGCCCCGCCACCGAGGGCACCGTCTACCGGCGGCTGCGCTTCGGCAACCTGGCCGACCTCCATCTCCTGGATCTGCGCACCTTCCGCTCGCAGCAGTCGACGGTCGGCAACGGCTCGGTCGACGACCCGGCCCGCACGATCACCGGCCGGGCGCAGCTGGACTGGCTGAAGGCGGGTCTGGCCGGTTCGGACGCCGCCTGGAAGCTGGTCGGGACGTCGGTGATGATCTCGCCGGTCGCGTTCGGCTCGCTGCCCGCGCACCTGCTGGAGCCGCTGGCCGAGCTGCTGGGGCTGCCGAAGGAGGGGCTCGCCGTCAACGTCGACCAGTGGGACGGCTACACCAGCGACCGCAAGGAACTGATCACGCATCTGCGGGACCGGTCGATCACCAACACAGTGTTCCTGACGGGCGACATCCACATGGCATGGGCCAACGACGTGCCGGTGAAGGCGGCCACGTACCCGCTCTCGGCCTCGGCGGCCACCGAGTTCGTGGTGACGTCGGTGACCTCGGACAACCTGGACGACATCCTGCACGTGGCGCCGGGGACCCTCTCGGCGGTCGCGAGCACGGCGGTGAAGGCCGCCAACCGCCATGTGAAGTGGGTGGACATGGACGCGCACGGCTACGGCGTCCTCGATGTGACCGCGGAGCGCTCGCAGATGGACTACTACGCCGTGTCCGACCGCTCGAAGCGGGACGCGACCTCGTCCTGGGCGCGTTCGTACCGGACGCTGAGCGGAACGCAGAAGGTCGAGCGGGTGAACCAGCCAGTGCGCTGAGGGGCCATTTTCAGCCACTCGGGCTCGCGTTGACGGCGCATGACATCGCTACGGCGGGTGGCGTGCCTCCACACACCAATGGGGACACACCGCCCGCCGGAGTAACGCATGATGTCAGGTCCGCGCCTCAAACCCTGGAACGCCAGGATTCTTTCCTCCCTGTTCCGGACGGTTCACCCCTCGGTCGATGCGGCTTGATCATCTCTGCTGGCGACCTGACATGCCCACGTAATCTCCCTGGCGGCGAGGAGGAAGTGCCTCCTCCACACACCCGCGAGGAGACCCCGTGCAGGCTCTTGCCCGTATTTCGCCGCGTATGCGCAACCGTGCGCTCGGCACCGCCGTCCTGGCCGGAACCCTGGCCCTGGCACCGCTCTTCGCCGCCCCTGGCTCCGCCTCCGCGAAGGTGTCCGCCGCCTCCGCCACCTCCGCGACCGCCGCGTCCGCCCAGCAGTGCGCGGACGGCACGGCCACCGACGCCACGGCGCGCAGGGCGCACCCCGAGAAGACCACGAACGCCCACGACCCCAACGAGCTGTCCGCCGCCCAGGCCAAGGCCATGGACACGCAGCTGCGGCAGAGACTCTCGGACCGCCGGGCCGGCGGCTCCGCGCTCGCCGCGGGCGCCACGATCCCGGTGTACTTCCACGTCATACACTCCGGGACGACCGGCAAGCTGAGCGCGACCGCCATCAACAACCAGCTGAACGTCCTGAACGCCGCCTACGGCGGCCAGGGCACCGGCAACACCGACTCCGGCTTCCGGTTCACGCTGGCCGGCACGGACTACACGGACAACAGCTCCTGGTACGGCGTCTCGCCGGGCTCCTCCGCCGAGAAGTCGATGAAGTCCGCGCTGCGCAAGGGTGGCGCCGACGCCCTCAACGTGTACACCGCCAACCTCGGCGGCGGGCTGCTCGGCTGGGCGACGTTCCCCAGCTCGTACAAGTCCAACCCGTCCGACGACGGCGTCGTCATCCTGAACTCCTCGCTGCCCGGCGGCTCGGCCACCAACTACAACGAGGGCGACACCGCCACCCACGAGGTCGGCCACTGGCTGGGGCTCTACCACACGTTCCAGGGCGGCTGCAATGGCAACGGCGACTACGTCTCCGACACGCCCGCCGAGCAGAGCCCCGCGTCCGGGTGCCCGACCGGGCGTGACACCTGCACCAGCAAGCCGGGCGTCGACCCGATCCACAACTTCATGGACTACTCGTACGACGCCTGCATGTACCAGTTCACCTCGGGCCAGGTGCAGCGGATGAGCGACAGCTGGATCGCCTACCGCGCCTGATCCGCCCCGTTCGCCGAGTGCCCGCGCGAGGGGCCCGCGCACCGCGCCGGACCCCTCGCGCGGGCGCCCTCCCGGCGAGGTCGCCCTTCCCGCGCGGTCACAGGGTGGCGAGGAACCCGAGCGCGACCTTCCAGGCCAGTTCGGCCGACGCCGCGTCGTGGTCGGGCAGTTCGTGGTCGGTGAAGAGGTGCCCCGCGCCCGGGTAGCGGTAGACCTCCACATCGGCACCGGTCCGCTGCATCCGCAGATACCAGGAGTTCAGCCAGTCGTGCGTCTCGAACGGGTCGGGATCGGCGACGTGCAGCTGTACGGGAAGCTCGTCCACCGACGCGTTCTCGGCGATGTCCGAGGTGCCGTGGAACAGCAGCAGACCGCGCGCCTTCTCGTCACCGAGCGCCAGCGTCTGCGCGGTGGCCGCCCCCAGGGAGAACCCGGCGTACACCAGGCCGCGGTCGGAGTAGGGCGCGGCGGCCAGCACGGCCCGCCGCAGCAGTTCGTCCTTGCCCAGCTCCTCCTTGAACGCCAGGCCTTCCTCGACGGTGTCGAACGTGCGCCCCTCGAAGAGATCGGGTACGTGCACCTCGTGCCCGGCTGCGCGCAGCCGGGCCGCAGCCGCGTGCACCGCGGGGCGCAGACCGTACGTCGAATGGAAAAGCATGATGTCCATGGGGCCATGGTGCCAGTTGCCGCCGTGCCTCGCGTCGCATGGGGCCCGGCCGCGGGGTGCCCGCCGGAACGGCCCGGCCCGGCATCCCGATCGCCGAAACCGCGCTCCCGGGCACCGCCGCGCACCGCACGGACCGGACCGCCGCCGCTCCGGTCCGGCGCCTCGGGCGTCACCGCAGGCTGCGCACGTCCAGCTGTCTCAGCACCCGGTCGACCACCTCCGGGTCGTTGCCCGCCTCGCTGCGGGCGGACAGCACCGCGTGGCGCGCGGCGGACATCATCTCGCGCTGGACGAGGTTGACCGCCTTGAAGCGCTCGGCGCGCTGCGCGTACGCCTCGCGGCGCTCCTCGTCGACCATGTCGGGGCTGATCCGGGCCCCCATGTCGTAGGCCAGCCGCTGCAACCGCTCGGCGACCTCCTCCGGGAACTCCTCGTCCTCCTGGATCTCCTTGAGCCGCTGCTTCGCGGCCTTGGCGGCACGGATCGCGAGGTCCTTCTCCAGCGCCTCCTCGGCCGCCGTGTCGGCCTTGACGTGGAGCTTGCGGACCAGCCACGGCAGGGTGAGCCCCTGGACGACGAGCGTGGCCATGATCACGGCGAAGGCGATGAAAATGATCTCCTCGCGCCCCGGGAAGGGCTGCCCGTCGTCGGTCTTCAGCGGGATCGCGAGCGCCAGGGCCACCGAGGCGACCCCTCGCATTCCGGACCACCACATGACGACGGTCTCCCGCCAGCTGGTGGGGATGTCCTCGCTGACGTCGCGCCGGGTGTGCAGCCGCTTGGCGAGCCAGGTCGCGGGCAGCAGGTAGAGCAGCCGTACGCCGACGACGACCGCGACGATCGCCAGGCCCCAGCCGAGCATCTGGAGTTCGCGGCCGTCCGCCGTACCGAAGACGTTGTGGAGTTCGAGGCCGACCAGCCCGAAGGCGACCCCCGTCACGAGGGTGTCGACGATCTCCCAGAAGGAGCGGCCGGTGAGCCGGCCGAGCACGTCGTCGGCGTCGGCGGTGTGCTCCGCGAGGAAGAGCGCGGTGGTGAGGACGGCCAGGACGCCCGACCCCATCAGCTCCTCCGCGAGCACATAGCTCACGAACGGCACCAGCAGGGTGAGCCCGACCTGGAGGGTGGCGTCGCCGAGCAGGCCCATGAGCTTGATGGTGAGCCAGCCGAGCACCAGCCCCACCACCACGGCGACGACCGCGGACAGGACCAGCAGCCCGAACGCCTCGGGGAGCGAGAAGGTGCCGCTCACCGCGGCGGCGATCGCCACGTGGTACAGCACGATCGCGGTCACGTCGTTGAACAGTCCCTCGCCCTCCAGGATGGAGACGAGCCTGCGCGGCAGTCCGACCGAGCCCGCGACGGCGGTCGCGGCGACCGGATCGGGCGGGGCGACGAGCGCGCCGAGGGCCACGGCGGCGGCGAGGGGAAGTCCGGGGACTATCGCGTTGGCCACGGCGGCGACGGCGGCCGTGGTGACGAAGACCAGCGCCACGGCCAGCAGGAAGATCGGCCGCTTGTTGGCGGCGAACTGCCGCCAGGAGGTGCGCTGCACGGAGGCGTAGAGCAACGGCGGCAGGACCGCCGGCAGGATGATCTCCGGCGGGATGTCCACGTTCGGCACGAAGCTGAGGAACGCCATGCCGACCCCGGCGAGCGTCATCAGCACCGGTGCGGGCAGTCCGAGCCGCTCCCCCAGTGGCACCGTGACCACGGCTCCGAGCAACAGCAGGAGGAGCAGTGTCAGTTGGTCCACGAGGTGCCTTCCGGAGCGCGACGGACCGGCCGTCGTGGCCGGGCGGTCTGGGAATTCAAGCCTGCCACGCACCGGCCGCTGCCCGGAAAAACCCCCTTCTCACCCCTGCGGGCACCGCGCCCCGCCGGCCGCGGCCCATGGGGCACCGGCCCTCACCGGCTGCTCACCGGCTCTCGGCCACGATCCTGTCCAGGGCCCGCTGGAGGTCGTCCGGGTACTCGCTGGAGAACTCCACCCAGCTGCCGTCGGACGGGTGCTCGAAACCGAGCCGGACGGCGTGCAGCCACTGCCGCGTCAGTCCGAGGCGCTTGGCCATCGTCGGGTCGGCGCCGTAGGTGAGGTCCCCGACACAGGGGTGGCGGTGGGCGGACATGTGCACCCGGATCTGGTGCGTGCGGCCGGTCTCCAGCTTGATGTCGAGGAGACTGGCGGCCCGGTACGCCTCGATGAGGTCGTAGTGCGTCACGGAGGGCTTGCCGTCGGCGGTGACGGCCCACTTGTAGTCGTGGTTGGGGTGGCGCCCGATGGGGGCGTCGATGGTGCCGCTCATCGGATCCGGGTGGCCCTGCACCAGCGCGTGGTACTTCTTCTCGACGACCCGGTCGCGGAACTGCGCCTTCAGCAGGGTGTAGGCCCGCTCCGACTTGGCCACGACCATCAGGCCGGAGGTGCCGACGTCGAGGCGGTGGACGATGCCCTGGCGCTCGGCCGCGCCGGACGTCGAGATCCGGTACCCGGCCGCGGCGAGGCCGCCGATCACCGTCGTACCGGTCCAGCCGGGGCTCGGGTGGGCGGCGACCCCGACCGGCTTCACGATGACCACGATGTCCTCGTCGTCGTGCACGATCTCCATGCCCTCGACGGGCTCGGCGACGACCTGCACCGGCGCGGGCGCCTGCGGCATCTCCACCTCGAGCCAGGCGCCGCCCCGCACCCGCTCGGACTTCCCGACCACCGCACCGTCCACCTGCACCTTTCCGGCGGCGGCCAGATCGGCGGCCTTGGTGCGGGAGAAGCCGAACATCCGGGAGATGGCGGCGTCGACGCGCTCGCCCTCCAGGCCGTCCGGTACGGGCAGGGTGCGGACCTCGGGATACGTACTCACCCGATCGAGTATGCCTTGCGGCGGCCGGTCCTCGTGCACGGTCCCGCCCGGCCCTCGCGCACGGCCTCGTCCGTCCCGTGCACGGCCGGCCGCTGCGCACGGTCAGTCCTTGTGCACGGTCCCGTCCGGGTCCAGGCCGCGGAAGGAGAGCAGCACGACCAGGATGCCGCCGCAGACGATCGCGGAGTCGGCGAGGTTGAAGACGGCGAAGTGCTCGACGGAGATGAAGTCCACCACCGCGCCCTCGAAGACGCCGGGGGAACGGAAGAGGCGGTCGGTCAGGTTGCCGAACGCCCCTCCGAGCAGCAGACCGAGCGCGATGGCCCACGGCAGGCTGTAGAGCTTGCGGGCCAGCCGGGCGATCACCACGACCACGGTCGCCGCGATGACGGTGAAGACGATCGTGTACGCCTCGCCGACGCTGAACGCGGCGCCCGAGTTCCGGATCACCTCGAACTTCAGCCAGTCGCCGATGACCTCGATCGGCTGGTGGTGCTCCAGCTTCGCGACCACCAGCAGCTTGCTGACCAGGTCCAGCAGATAGGCGAAGGCGGCCACGCAGAAGAGCACCGCGATCTTCCGCTTGCCTCCGGCCCGGGGCGTCTCCTCTGCCGGGCTCCCGGTCTCCTCTCCCCCGGTCCCCTCAGCTTCGGGGATGTCCGGCGTACCGATGATGCGCTCCGCCTCTGCCACGTGAGTCCCTCAACCTAGGTTCCTGACTGAGGACGAGGGTACGGCACGGCGCGCCGGATCAGCCGCGTCGCTCCTGCTTCTGTTTGTCCTCGACACAGAGGGTGGCGCGGGGGAACGCCTGCATCCGGGCCTTGCCGATCGGCCTGCCGCAGACCTCGCACAGTCCGTACGTCCCGGCGTCGAGCCGGGCCAGCGCCCGCTCGGTCTGGGCCAGCATCTCCTGGGCGTTGGCGGCGAGCGCCATCTCGTGCTCACGTGTGATGTTCTTGGTACCGGTGTCGGCCTCGTCGTCGCCCGCCCCGTCGCCGGAGTCGCGCATCAGCCCGGCGAGTGCGATGCCCGCGGCCTCCAGCTCATTGCGCAGCCGCGTGATCTCGCCGCTCAGCACGGCCCGCGCCTCGTCGACCTCCTCCGGGGTCCAGGGGTCCTCGTCCGGCCGGACCGCCAGCTCGCCGGGGGCCGTCGTGACGGCTCCTCCGCCCGACGGCGCGACGGACGCCGCGGCCTCGCCGGCCACGCGGGTCCGGGCCTCGCTCTTCTTGGCTACCACCGTGTGGGCTCCCGTCTGCTCGGCGGACTCAGCCGCTTCCGTGGCCACCGCGGCGGCCTTCTTCGAGGACTTCCTGGCCGCGCTCTTCTTCGAGGGGGCCTTCCTGGCCGGTGCCGCGCGCCCGGCATCCGTGCGCGCGGCGGACACCGCCTTCGAGGCTGCGGCCTTCTTCGCCGCGGCCTCCTCAGCCGCGGCCTTCTTCGCCGCGGCCTTCTTCGCCGCAGCCTTCTTCGCCGCGGGCGACTTCTTCCCGGCCCTTCCGGTCGCCTTCCCCGGGGTCGTCTTCTTCTTCGCCGCGGTCTCGGGGCCGCCCTCCGCGTCCGTCCCTGCGGCCGCCGCACCCGTGGATCTCGTCGACGCCGTCTTCTTCGCGGCGGTCTTCTTCGCCACCATGGCCGCGGCCCCTTCACATATTGTGATCTCGCACGCGAATCGTGCTGGGACGATAAATCGGCCCCGACCCCGCGGCAACGGGGCACGCCGCCGATTCGCCACCGCCCGCGTCCGGACGCCGACCTGCCTGAATCCGTTGTGCCCAGCTCACAGCCCGATAATCCGACTCCCGCGACGCCCCGGCCGGCTCCCCCGGACCCGTCCGTCCCCGTCTCCCCATTCGGGTCACGCCCCGCACCGCCCGATATCCGGTCGGCCGACGCCCCGACGGGCCCGTACACTGGCCTGAGCGAGAGGCGTGGATGGGACGAGTAGCGTCGTACGCAGCCAGGAGCGACCCGGGGACGGTGGAAGCCCGGGGGCGAGCGCGTCGTGAAGATCACCCGGAGCCGCCGGAAGAACGCCACGAGGCAAGTAGAACCGGCATCGCGACCCCAATGAGGGGGCCACGGGTGCGTGCCCGGGGCCAAGGAGGGTGGTACCGCGGGAGTCGACGAGGCTCTCGTCCCTCCGACGGAAGTGGAAATCGTCCGCCGGAGGAAGTCCGCCCATGACATCGCCGCAGTACCGCCAGGTACCCGCCCAGGTCGACCTGCCCGCGCTGGAGCACGCCGTGCTCGATTTCTGGCGCGAGAGCAAGGTCTTCGCCAAGAGCCTCGAACAGTCCGAGGGCCGCCCCGAGTGGGTCTTCTACGAGGGCCCGCCCACCGCCAACGGCATGCCCGGCGCCCACCACATCGAGGCCCGCGTCTTCAAGGACGTCTTCCCCCGCTTCCGCACCATGCAGGGCTACCACGTCGGCCGCAAGGCCGGCTGGGACTGCCACGGCCTGCCGGTCGAGCTCGCGGTCGAGAAGGAGCTGGGCTTCAACGGCAAGAAGGACATCGAGGCGTACGGCATCGCCGAGTTCAACGCCAAGTGCCGCGAGTCGGTGACCCGCCACACCGACGCCTTCACCGAGCTGACCACCCGGATGGGTTACTGGGTCGACCTCGACGACGCCTACCGCACCATGGACCCCGAGTACGTCGAGTCCGTGTGGTGGTCGCTGAAGGAGATCTTCGGCAAGGGCCTCCTGGTACAGGACCACCGCGTGGCCCCCTGGTGCCCGCGCTGCGGCACCGGCCTGTCCGACCACGAGCTGGCGCAGGGGTACGAGACGGTCGTCGACCCGTCGGTCTTCGTCCGCTTCCCCCTCACCTCCGGCCCGCTCGCCGGCGAGGCGTCCCTGCTCGTCTGGACGACCACCCCCTGGACGCTGGTCTCCAACACCGCCGTCGCCGCGCACCCCGACGTCACCTATGTCGTCGCGAGCAACGGCGAGGAGAAGCTCGTCGTCGCTCGGCCGCTGGTCGAGAAGGCCCTGGGCGAGGGCTGGGAGCCCACCGGTGAGACCTTCACCGGCCGCGAGATGGAGCGCTGGACCTACGAGCGTCCGTTCGCGCTTGTCGACTTCCCGGGCCCGGCCGAGGCCCACTACATCGTCAACGCCGAGTACGTGACGACCGAGGACGGCACGGGTCTGGTCCACCAGTCCCCCGCGTTCGGTGCCGACGACCTCCAGGTCTGCAAGGCGTACGGTCTTCCCGTCGTCAACCCGGTCCGCCCCGACGGCACCTTCGAGGAGGACATGCCACTGGTCGGCGGCGTCTTCTTCAAGAAGGCCGACGAGGCGCTCACCAAGGACCTGGCCGCCCGCGGCAAGCTCTTCCGGCACGTCCCGTACGAGCACAGCTACCCGCACTGCTGGCGCTGCCACACCGCACTCCTCTACTACGCGCAGCCGTCCTGGTACATCCGCACGACCGCGATCAAGGACCGGCTGCTCGCGGAGAACGAGAAGACCAACTGGTTCCCGGAGTCGGTCAAGAACGGTCGCTTCGGCGACTGGCTGAACAACAACGTCGACTGGGCGCTGTCCCGCAACCGCTACTGGGGCACCCCGCTGCCGATCTGGCGCTGCGAGGACGGCCATCTCACCTGCGTCGGCTCGCGCGCCGAACTGGGCGAGCTCGCCAGCACGGACCTGTCCGGTCTCGACCCGCACCGCCCGTTCATCGACGAGATCACGTTCACCTGCTCGCACGAGAACTGCCAGCTGGAGGCGTACCGCGTCCCGGAGGTCATCGACGCCTGGTACGACTCGGGCTCGATGCCGTTCGCCCAGTGGGGCTACCCGTACAAGAACAAGGAGCTGTTCGAGAGCCGCTACCCGGCGCAGTTCATCTCCGAGGCCATCGACCAGACCCGCGGCTGGTTCTACACGCTGATGGCGGTCGGCACGCTGGTCTTCGACAAGTCGTCCTACGAGAACGTGGTCTGCCTGGGCCACATCCTCGCCGAGGACGGCCGCAAGATGTCCAAGCACCTCGGCAACATCCTCCAGCCGATCCCCCTCATGGACCAGCACGGCGCCGACGCGGTCCGCTGGTTCATGGCGGCCGGCGGCTCCCCCTGGGCGGCCCGCCGCGTCGGCCACAACACCATCCAGGAAGTCGTCCGCAAGACCCTCCTGACCTACTGGAACACGGTGGCCTTCCAGGCCCTGTACGCCCGTACGTCGGGCTGGGCCCCCTCCGCGGCCGACCCCGCCCCGGCGGACCGCACGGTCCTGGACCGCTGGCTGCTGAGCGAACTGAACGCCCTCGTCGACCAGGTCACGCAGGCACTGGAGGGGTACGACACCCAGCGCGCCGGCAAGCTCCTGTCCGCGTTCGTCGACGACCTGTCCAACTGGTACGTCCGCCGCTCGCGCCGCCGCTTCTGGCAGGGCGACAAGGCCGCGCTGCGCACGCTGCACGAGGTCGTCGAGACCGTGACCCGGCTGATGGCCCCGCTCACCCCGTTCATCACCGAACGGGTCTGGCAGGACCTGGTGGTCCCGGTCACCCCGGACGCCCCCGAGTCCGTGCACCTGTCCGCCTGGCCGAAGGCCGACCTCACGGCCGTCGACCCCGAGCTGTCGGTCCGGATGGCGCTGGTGCGCCGCCTGGTCGAGCTCGGCCGGGCCACCCGTGCCGAGTCGGGCGTCAAGACCCGCCAGCCGCTGTCCCGCGCCCTGGTCGCGGCGGCCGGCTTCGAGTCCCTCTCGCCCGAGCTGCACGCCCAGATCACCGAGGAGCTGAACGTCGAGTCCCTGGCATCGCTCTCCGATTCCTCCGCTGGTCCAGCGGGCGGCGGCTCGCTGGTCGACACGACCGCGAAGGCCAACTTCCGCGCCCTCGGCAAGCGATTCGGCAAGGGCGTCCAGGCGGTGGCCAAGGCAGTCGCGAACGCCGACGCGGCGGCCCTCTCGCTGGCCCTGCGCGAGGGCACGGCGTCGGTCGAGGTGGACGGCGAGACCGTCACCCTCGCCCCCGATGAGGTGATCATCACCGAGACGCCGCGCGAGGGCTGGTCGGTGGCCTCCGACTCGGGCGCGACCGTCGCCCTGGACCTGGAGATCACACCGGAGCTGCGGCGCGCGGGCCTGGCCCGTGACGCCATCCGCCTCATCCAGGAGGCCCGCAAGAACAGCGGCCTGGACGTCGCGGACCGCATCGCCGTCCGCTGGACGTCCGCCTCCCCCGCCACGGTGGAGGCACTGACCGAGCACGCGGCCCTGATCGCGGACGAGGTCCTGGCACTGGACTACGCACAGGGCGAGGCGGACGCGGCCTTCGGCGAGCCGTTCGAGGACGAGGGCCTGGCCCTGACGTTCCGCCTCCGCAGGACGGAGCGGTAGGACCGAGCGGGGGCAACACCCCCGGCTCCCTGGCGGGCCCGTCCGGAACCAACCGTTCCGGACGGGCCCGCCGGCATGTGCCCCGGCCTACGGCCGTATCCCCCGGACCCACCGGAACACGCAAAGGGCCGGGCCCCGGGGAAAACCCCGGGGCCCGGCCCTCAGCCTGCCGACGGCTACGCGCTCACCGCGCGCACCCGGCTCAGTTGTCGTCCTCGTCGATCAGGAAACCGCGCATCGGCGACGGCGCCTGCTGCATCGGCTGCGGCGCCTGCGGTCGCACCGGCGCCATCGGCTGGGTCATCGCCGGCGACATCTGCTGCTGACCGCCGTACGAGGGCCCACCGCTCATGGACGGGTTGCCGCCCATCGGCTGGTTGCCGTGGTTGCCGCCCATGCTGTGGCCCATGGCGCCCGCACCGGCCGGGGCCAGCGAGGGCGACGGCGGCAGCGAAGCGGTCGCCGGGGTGCGCGGCGGGGCGAGCGAGTCGTCCGCCTGGGTATCCAGCTGACGCAGCTGGCTCTCCAGGTAGGACTTCAGCCGCGTGCGGTACTCGCGCTCGAAGCCGCGCAGGTCCTCGACCTTGCGCTCCAGCGTCGCGCGGGCCGACTCCAGCGAGCCCATCGCCACACGGTGCTTCTCCTGCGCGTCCCGCTCCAGCGCGTCTGCCTTGGCCCGCGCGTCGCGCTCCAGCCCCTCGGCACGGCTGCGCGCCTCGCCGACGATCTTGTTGGCCTCGGAACGGGCCTCCGCGATCGCCTGGTCGGCCGTCTGCTGCGCGAGCGAGAGAACACGGGCGGCGCTGTCGCCGCCGGGACCCTGACCGGGCTGCTGCATCTGCGGCGGCTGCTGCATCTGCTGCTGCGGGGCGTGACCGCCCATGGGGCCGCCCATCGGGCCACCCATGGGGCCGCCCTGCATCGGGCCGGGGCCGTGCGGGCCCTGCGGACCGGGACCGTGCTGACCCTGGGGGCCGGGACCGTGCTGACCCTGGGGGCCGGGGCCATGACCACTGGGGCCGGCGGGCAGCTGCGGAGCGCCACCGGGCAGCTGGGGCGGACCCATCTGCGGGGGCTGCTGCTGGACCGGCGGTCCCGATATGGCGGCGGGCACGGGGGCCCCGGGCCGGTCCTGCGGCTCCGGCTTGCGCATGCCCTGCTGCTGGTTCTGCGCGGCGGCACGCGTGGCGGCGGCCAGCTTCGCGCGCAGGTCCTCGTTCTCACGGAGCAGGCGGGTCAGCTCGGCCTCGACCTCGTCGAGGAAGGCATCGACCTCGTCCTCGTCGTAGCCTTCTCGGAGACGGACGGTTGTGAACTGCTTGTTCCGCACGTCCTCGGGGGTCAGCGGCATCTCTTCTTCACCTCTACGTAGTCGTCGGCAGTCGGCAAGACCGTATCGCTCACAACCCGATCACGATGCCTCTCAGGATGAAAACGATGATCATCAGAACGAAGAAGGACAGGTCGAGTGCCACGCCCCCGATACGCAGCGGCGGGATGAACCGCCGCAGAAGCTTGAGCGGTGGATCGGTGACCGTATAAGTGGCCTCGAGTATGACCACCATCGGCTTGCCTGGCTGCCATGAACGCGCGAACTGGAAGACGTAGTCCATGACCAGCCGGAAGATCAGCACGATGAGGAAACACGTCAACGCGATATAGACAACCTGCAGTGCGACGCCCATTTCGCGCTTCCCTCTCCCCTGGCTCTCTCGCTCCGGCCTCCCGGCCGGGTCGTTCTTGGTGCCGTGTTCTCAGCTCTGATTGAAGAATCCGCCCTCAGCGATGCGGGCCTTGTCCTCCGCCGTGACATCGACGTTAGCAGGAGACAGCAGGAACACCTTCTGCGTCACGCGCTCAATGCTGCCATGGAGTCCGAAGACGAGTCCTGCCGCAAAGTCGACAAGTCGCTTCGCGTCCGTATCGTCCATCTCCGTGAGGTTCATGATCACCGGAGTACCCTCACGGAAGTGTTCACCGATGGTACGGGCCTCGTTGTAGGTCCTGGGGTGCAGTGTGGTGATGCGGTACGGCTCCCGCTCGGACACGACCTTGGGCATGATCACCGGTGCGTTCTTCTCCATGTTCGGGCGTTCGGGTGTGATGGATGCCACGGGTGCGATCCGGGCGGGTCGCTCCCTTTCCACCGGGATCTGCACCGGCTCCCGCTGCGCGGGAGGCTGCACCGCTCGCACCGGTTCGTCCTGTTCGCGCTCCCGCTCGCGGTCCCGCTCCCGTTCGACCTGATGCGCGGGCTGATGCCGCCGCCGGTCGCGCTCGGGCTCCGGCTCGGGTTCGAATTCGTCATCGGGGTCGAACCCCGGACCGTCGTACCCATCGTCCTCCACGAGGCCGAGGTAGACCGCCATCTTGCGCATCGCGCCGGCCATGCTCTGAATCCTCCGCTCTGTGGTGGATCGGCATCTGTCACCAAGTGCCCCGCGATCCACTGTGGTCCGCCCGCCATCAGCGGGATTGACCATATTTTCTGCTGTGGTCCGACTCGTTTGGCGACGTTACCCGAGGCTCGGTCGGACTCCGAGTACCGCCGTACCGACGCGTACATGTGTCGCTCCGGCCGCGACGGCGTCCTCGAGGTCCGAACTCATCCCCGCGGAGACCATGTTCGCAGCCGGATGGTCCGCGCGCAGGCGGGACGAGAATTCCATCAGCCGATCGAAGGCGGCACGCCGCCGTCCCGCGTACGGCCCGGCGAGCGGCGCGACGGTCATCAGACCGGCGAGCCGCAGTCCGGGCGCCGCGGCGACCGCGGCGGCCAACTCCTCGATCCCGTCCGGCGCGACACCGCCCCGGACACCCCGCTCGCCGCTCTCCGCGTCGAGCGCCACCTGTACGAGGCAGCCGAGTTCGCGCCCTTCGCGCACGGCCGCCGCGGAGAGCGCTGTGACCAGTTTGACCCGATCCACCGATTGCACAAAATCGGCATAACCAGCCACAGAACGAACCTTATTCGTCTGCAACTGACCGACAAAATGCCACGTGAGCGACAGATCCGCACACGCGGCGGCCTTGGGGGCGGCATCCTGATCGCGGTTCTCCGCGACATGGCGCACACCGAGTTCGCTCAGAATCCGCACATCGCTCGCGGGATAGGTCTTGGTGACCACGATGAGGGTCACCTCCTCCCGCGCACGGCCCGCGGCGGAGCAGGCGGAAGCGATACGTTCCTCCACCCGTGCCAGATTTCCGGCGAGTTGGGTTCTACGGTCCGTCATGCCCTATCAGTCCAACCAGACATAGCCGGCGAGCCGCCCGGTGGTGCGGTCGCGGCGGTACGAGAAGTGATCGCCCGATTCGAGGGTGCAGATCGTCGACGCCTGCCGGTCCTCCACCCCGAGCGCTTCGAGCTGGGCGTGGACCCCCGCGGTGACGTCCACGGCCGGAGTGCCCCAACTGGTCTCGGACCAGGAGGCCGGAACAGTCTCGGCGACCTCTGCGCGCATCACGGCGGGGACCTCGTAACACCGTCCGCAGACGGCCGGTCCGGTCCGGGCGACGATCCGCGAGGTCTTCGCGCCGAGCGCGGTCATCGCCTCGACCGCGGCGGGGACGACCCCGGCGACCAGTCCGGGGCGGCCCGCGTGCGCCGCAGCCACGATCCCGGCGTCGGGATCGGCGAGGAGTACGGGGGTGCAGTCGGCGGTGAGCACGGCGAGCGCGAGCCCGCGCCGCGCGGTCACCAGCGCGTCCACGGCGGGGATCCGCGAGGCGTCCCCCCAGGGGGCGTCGACGACCGCGACGTCCCGTCCGTGCACCTGGTTCATCCAGACGACCCGCGCCGGGTCCAGGCCGAGGGCCCCGGCGGCGCGCTCCCGGTTCGCCAGAACGGCGGCGGGGTCGTCACCGACCGCGCCGCCGAGGTTGAGCTCCTCGTACGGAGCCGCGCTCACCCCGCCCCACCTGTCGGTGAAGGCGAAGTGCGCGCGGCCCGCCGAGGTCTCCGAGGCCACCGCAGGAACCGAGCGGTGCGGGACTATCACTTCAAGAAGTCCGGGACATCCAGCTCTTCGATCTGGGAGTCCGGGTAGGGCCGGGCCGGCGGGATGTGCGGCGCGGTGGTGACCGGCGGCAGGTGCTTCTCGGCCACCGGAGCGGGTTCGGCCGGCGGCGCGAGCTCCTCGCGCGGGGGCAGGGAACCCAGCCCGCCGGTGTGGCGCACGGGCTCGGACCGGACCGGCGGTGCCGGCTCATCGCGCTTGGCGGAGTTCGCGCCCAGGACGTTCTCGCGGCGGGCCGGCGGCTGTCCGCCGTCGAAGCCGGCCGCGATCACGGTGACGCGCACCTCGTCGCCCAGCGCGTCGTCGATGACGGCGCCGAAGATGATGTTCGCCTCGGGGTGTGCCGCCTCGCTCACCAGCTGGGCGGCCTCGTTGATCTCGAAGAGACCGAGGTCGCTGCCACCGGAGATGGAGAGCAGGACACCGCGGGCGCCGTCGATGGACGCCTCCAGGAGCGGCGAGGAGATGGCCATCTCCGCGGCGGCCACCGCGCGGTCGTCGCCGCGGGCGGAGCCGATGCCCATGAGCGCCGATCCGGCCTCGGACATGACCGACTTGACGTCGGCGAAGTCGAGGTTGATCAGACCGGGCGTCGTGATGAGGTCGGTGATGCCCTGGACACCCGAGAGCAGCACCTGGTCGGCCGACTTGAACGCGTCGAGCACGCTGACCTGCCGGTCCGAGATGGACAGCAGCCGGTCGTTGGGGATGACGATGAGGGTGTCGACCTCTTCGCGGAGCTCGGCGATGCCGTCCTCCGCCTGGTTCGCGCGGCGCCGGCCCTCGAAGGTGAACGGGCGGGTGACCACGCCGATCGTCAGGGCGCCCAGCGAGCGCGCGATGTTCGCGACGACGGGTGCGCCGCCGGTGCCGGTGCCGCCGCCCTCCCCGGCGGTGACGAAGACCATGTCGGCCCCCTTGAGGACCTCCTCGATCTCCTCGCGGTGGTCCTCTGCCGCCTTGCGACCGACGGCCGGGTTGGCCCCGGCGCCGAGTCCGCGGGTGAGTTCGCGGCCGACGTCGAGCTTGACGTCGGCGTCGCTCATCAACAGGGCTTGCGCATCCGTGTTGATCGCGATGAACTCGACGCCCTTGAGACCGACCTCGATCATTCGGTTGATGGCATTGACACCACCGCCGCCGACACCGATGACCTTGATGACTGCGAGGTAGTTCTGCGGTGCTGCCACGTCGAAGGCCTCTCGCCTCGAGTTACGTGTCGTCGCTTGACGGTGTTCCCGCCGCGACGACGGATGCCGATTGGGGCGGTCCGAAACGCCGACCCAAACCCTAACGTTGAAGTTCAGGGTTACCAGTGTGTCTGTTTCATGGACTCTTCCGAACAGGACACTAAGTCGACAAGTGGCGCGTGTTCAACGAACACGCCGAACCTCCCGTTTTTCTTTTCACCCTATGTGATCACCCGTAGCGCTGACCAACCAGGGTGCTGGCCAGGCCACATATGCGTCAACCGTCCGATACCGCAGGGGCGGTGGGCGCACTCACGTCGAAGTGTCCCGCTTCGGGGGCGGCTTTCATCAGAGCGGTCAGGACCTCGGCCTTCACCGACCCGTCCTCGCCGCTGCCCCAGTTCACCGTACGGCCCCGGGTGAGCTCCAGGGAGATCGCATCGTACGAGGTGATTCGTACGACCGCGGTGTCCTTGGCGACATCACCCGGGAGTCCGCCCGCGACCCGGACCGCCTCCCGCACCAGCCGATCGCTGCCGAAGCGACGCAGACCGGGGGACTGACGAGGAGTCAGTTCCAGGATCGGCACGCGCCGGGGCGCTTTGTCCACGGTCGCGAAACGCACGCCCTTCGCGTCCACTTCGACGAACTTCGCACCCTTTTTCATCAGCAGGACCGGCTGCCGTTCGGTCACTTTAAGTCCGATTCCGTGCGGCCATGACCGCACGACATCCACTGAGTCGATACGACGCACCTTCTGGCGCAACCGGTCGGCGATGGCGTCGGTGTCCACGGAGATGAGCGGGGCGCCGATCGGCACCGCCGCGACAGCCTCGACCTCGGCCGGGGTCAGCACGCCGACACCGGTCGTCCTGACCCGTTCGACCCGGAGCCAGGGCGAGCCGTAGAGCGCCCAGACGGCTCCCGAACCGAGCAGCAGGACCAGCACGCCGGTCACGATCAACCGGACACGACTGGGCCGCCAACGCCCTTCGGGGCTCGGCGGATCGGCCGGAGAGTCCTTCTGCTGCACTGCACCGCGCCGGGCGGTCGTCGGTCCGGCCACGCTCGCTCCTCACACCGGGTCCGGGAGCCGTGCCCCCGGACCCGTCCGCCTCACACGCCTCGGCGTGCGGCAATCGCCTCGTACACCATGCCGACGAGCAGGTCGTCGGCGTCCCTGCGGCCGAACTCGGCGGCGGCGCGGGACATTTCGTACAGCCGGTGCGGATCGGCGAGCACCGGGAGGACGTTGCCCTGCACCCACTCGGGGGTGAGCGCCGCGTCGTCCACCAGCAGACCGCCGCCCGCGTTCACCACCGGCTGCGCGTTGAGCCGCTGTTCGCCGTTGCCGATGGGCAGCGGCACATAGGCGGCGGGCAGTCCGACGGCGGAGAGCTCGGCGACGGTCATCGCGCCCGCGCGGCAGAGCATCATGTCGGCCGCCGCGTACGCGAGATCCATCCGGTCCACATACGGTACCGGGATGTACGGCGGCATACCGGGCATGTTGTCGACGTGCGGCAGTTCGTTCTTCGGGCCGACCACGTGCAGGATCTGGATCCCGGAGCGCTGGAGCAGCGGGGCGACGCGCTGGACCACCTCGTTGAGGCGGCGCGCGCCCTGGGAACCGCCGGAGACCAGCAGCGTCGGCAGGTTGGGGTCCAGGCCGAAGGTGGCGCGCGCCTCGGGACGGACCCGGGCGCGGTCCAGGGTGGCGACGGTCCGGCGCAGCGGGATGCCGATGTAGCGGGCGCCGCGGAGCTTGCTGTCGGGGGTGGAGACGGCGACCCCGTGGGCGTACCGCGAGCCGATCTTGTTGGCCAGACCGGGCCGGGCGTTGGCCTCGTGGACGACGATCGGCACACCGGCGCGCTTGGCCGCCAGATAGCCGGGCAGCGCGACGTAGCCGCCGAAGCCGACCACGCAGTCCGCCTTGGTGCGCTCCAGGACCTGCTCGGCGGCCTTGATGGTGCCGCGCAGCCGTCCCGGGACGGTGATCAGTTCCGGGGTGGGCTTGCGCGGCAGCGGTACGGCCGGGATGAGGGCGAGTTCGTACCCCCGCTCGGGTACGAGCCTGGTCTCGAGTCCGCGCTCCGTGCCGAGGGCAGTGATCCCCACGGTCGGGTCCTGCCTGCGCAGGGCGTCCGCGAGGGCGAGCGCGGGCTCGATGTGGCCGGCGGTCCCCCCGCCGGCGAGTACGACATGCACCGAAATTCACCGCTCTCCGGACGGACGCTTCTTGACGCGCCGTCTCATCGTCTTCCATCTCACCCCGGGCCTCCGCATGGCCAGGGCCGCCTTCGCGGCGGGTTCCTCTCGCGCGAACGCGATCAGCAGCCCGACGGCGAACATGGTCGGCAGCAGGGCCGACCCTCCGTAGGAGAACAGCGGGAGCGGGACACCGGCGATCGGCAGCAGGCCGAGCACCGCACCGATGTTGATCACGAACTGCACCATGATCCAGGTGGTCACGCCTCCCGCGGCGTACCTCACGAAGGGGTCCTCCGTGCGTCCGGCCACGCGGATACTCGCATAGCCTAGAGCCGCGAAGAGAGCGAGCACCGACAGCGTCCCCGCCAGCCCCAGTTCCTCCCCGGTGATGGCGAAGATGAAGTCGGTGTGCGGTTCAGGCAGTTGACCCCATTTTTCCACACTCGCGCCGAGCCCGGAACCGAACCATCCGCCGGAGGCCAGGGCGTAGATGCCGTGCACGGCCTGCCAGCAGGAGTCGTCGGGGCCCGGGTCGGTGGCGCCCACGCAGGCGAGCCGGGACATCCGGTTCGGGCTGGTCTTGATCAGCACGAGGGCGATCACGGTGGCGAAGGCGAGCACCCCTGCGAAGAGCCGGGTGGGGGCGCCCGCCAGCCAGAGCAGCCCGAAAAGGATCGCCGTGAGAATGATCGCAGTGCCCATGTCACCGCCGAGCATGATCAGCCCGAGGAGCAGGAAGGCGACCGGGACGAGCGGCACGAGCATGTGCTTCCACTGCGTGAGCAGTTGCTTGTCCTGTTTGCGGGCGAGCAGGTCGGCGCCCCACAGGACCAGCGCGAGTTTGCCGAACTCGCTGGGCTGGAGCTGGAAGGGGCCGCCCAGCGAGAGCCAGTTCTGGTTGCCGTTGATCGACATCCCTATCCCCGGCACCTGGACCAGCGCCATCAGGAAGACGGCTCCCAGGAGCAGCGGATAGGACAGCGCCCGGTGGAGCTTGATGGGCATTCGTGCGGCGACCGCCATCAGAACGGCACCGATGACGGCGGCGAGGAACTGCTTGCGGAAGAAGTAGCTGCCGGGCTTGTTCAGCTCCAGGGCCTTGATCATCGAGGCGGAGTAGACCATCACCAGGCCGAGCACGGTGATCAGCAGGCCGGCGCCCAGGATCAGGTAGTACGCGGTCAGGGGGCGGTCCCAGGCCCGCCGTGCCCGCTCGTACAGCCGCCGTGCCGCGCCGCCGCGAGGGGCTCGGGGCGAACCGGCGGTACGGCCCTTGGAGCGGGGCGCGGCGGGGCGCCGGGGACCGGTGGCGGAGCGGACCCGCAGGAGGGGTCCGAGGGGTGCCCCGGCGCTTGCGGGCAGGGGCGGGGCGAGTGCCCGGCTGATCGCCGCGGAGACCCGTGGGCGGTTCCCACGGGCCGCTGCGGCGGAGCTCTCTTCGGCCGGCATTGTCGCTGTCCCCTCCACTGTGCGCGCCCGGGGCCGCCGCCGGGGGGCCGGGCGCCCGCGCCCGGTCGTCCGGCCGGTGCGGCGCGGAGGCCGGCCCCGTCAGTCGCTCTCGGCTGCGAGCGCGCGGACCGCGTCCGCGAACGCCTCGCCCCGCTTGTTGTAGTTGACGAACATGTCCATCGAGGCGCAGGCCGGGGCCAGCAGGACGGTGTCCCCCGGCCCGGCGAGTCGGGCCGCCTCGCGGACCGCCTCGGACATCGCCCCAGTGTCGGTCCGGTCGAGGTCGACCACCGGGACCTCGGGGGCGTGTCGCGCGAGGGCTTCGCGGATCAGCGCCCGGTCCCGGCCCATCAGCACCACGCCCCGCAGCCGCCCGGCGGCCCCGGCCACCAGTTCGTCGAAGGTGGCGCCCTTGGCGAGGCCGCCGGCGATCCACACGATCGGGTCGTAGGCGGCGAGGGACGCCTCTGCGGCGTGGGTGTTGGTGGCCTTGGAGTCGTCGACGTAGGCGACATCCGCGATGTCCGCGACGTGCTCGATGCGGTGCGGGTCGGGGCGGAAGGCCCGCAGGCCGTCCCGTACCGCCGCGGGCTCGACGCCGAAGGCGCGGGCCAGGGCCGCCGCCGCCAGGGCGTTGGCGACGTTGTGCGGGGCGGCCGGGACGACGTCGGAGACCTCGGCGAGCTCCTGGGCCTGCTCGTGCCGGTTCTCCACGAAGGCCCGGTCGACGAGGATGCCGTCGACGACGCCCAGCTGGGAGGGGCCCGGCGTGCCCAGGGTGAAGCCGATGGCGCGGCAGCCCTCCTCGACGTCCGCCTCGCGGACCAGGTCCTCGGTCGCCTTCTGAGCCGCGTTGTAGACGCAGGCGACGCGGTTGCCCTCGTAGATCCGGCCCTTGTCGGCGGCGTACGCCTCCATGGAGCCGTGCCAGTCGAGGTGGTCGGGGGCGAGGTTGAGGACGGCCGCGGAGTGGGCGCGCAGCGAGGGCGCCCAGTGCAGCTGGTAGCTGGACAGTTCGACGGCGAGGACGTCGTACTCCTCGTCGCCGAGGACGGCGTCGAGGAGGGAGACGCCGATGTTGCCGACGGCCGCGGTGCGCAGCCCGGCCGCCTCCAGGATGGAGGCGAGCATCCGTACGGTCGTGGTCTTGCCGTTCGTACCGGTGACCGCGAGCCAGGGCGCGGCGCCGGGGCCGCGCAGCCGCCAGGCGAGTTCGACATCGCCCCAGACCGGGACGCCCGCCTCGGCGGCCGCGGCGAACAGCGGCTTGTCGGGCCTCCAGCCGGGGGCGGTGACGACGAGCTCGGTGGACTCGGGCAGGGTCGCCCCGTCGCCGAGGCGGACGGTGATGCCGCCCACCCGTCGCCCGCCGCCACCCTCGGCCGAGGCGCTTTGCGCCGCTGCCCAGGATTCCAGTTCGGCGGCCTGCGCGCGGGAGCGCTCGTCGTCCCCGTCGTCGACGACCGTCACGACGGCGCCGAGGCCGTGCAGCGCCCGGGCCGCCGGAATTCCGGAGACGCCCAGACCGGCGACGGTGACGTGCTTGCCCTGCCAGTCCACTGTGCTCACTTCTCGGCTGCCCATCCCGCGTAGAAGAGTCCGAGGCCGACGATCACGCACATGCCCTGGATGATCCAGAAGCGGACCACCACAAGGACCTCGGACCACCCCTTGAGTTCGAAGTGGTGCTGGAGCGGTGCCATCCGGAAGACCCGCTTGCCGGTCATCTTGAAGGAACCGACCTGGATGACCACGGACATGGTGATCATCACGAAGAGACCGCCGAGGACGGCCAGCAGGAACTCCGTGCGGGAGCAGATCGCCAGGCCGGACAGCGCGCCGCCGAGGGCGAGCGAGCCGGTGTCGCCCATGAAGATCTTGGCGGGCGAGGTGTTCCACCACAGGAAGCCGAAGCAGGCGCCCATCAGCGCGGAGGCGACCACGGCGAGGTCGAGCGGATCGCGCACCTGGAAACAGGCGTTGGGGTTGGTCAGGGCCTCCGCGTTGGCGCAGGACTCCTGGAACTGCCACAGCCCGATGAACGTGTACGCGCCGAAGACCATCACGGACGCGCCGGTGGCCAGACCGTCCAGGCCGTCCGTGAGGTTCACGCCGTTGGACATGGCGAGGATCATGAACAGGGCCCAGACGACGAACAGCACCGGGCCGATCGACCAGCCGAAGTCCGTGACGAACGACAGCTTCATGGAGGCCGGGGTGTTGCCGCGGCCGTCGGCGAACTGGAGCGAGAGCACCGCAAAGGCGACACCGACGATCAGCTGGCCCGCCATCTTCGCCTTGGCCCGCAGACCCAGCGAACGCTGCTTGACGATCTTGATGTAGTCGTCGAGGAAGCCGACGAGGCCCATACCGGCCATCAGGAAGAGCACCAGAATGCCCGAGAAGGTCATCGGCTCGCCGGTGATCACCTTCGTCAGGAAGTACGCGATGATCGTGGCCAGGATGAAGGCGATCCCACCCATGGTGGGGGTGCCCTTCTTGGACCCGTGGGTGCGCGGGCCGTCGTCCCGGATGAACTGGCCGTATCCCTTGCGGGCCAGCAGCTTGATCAGCAGCGGGGTTCCGACCAGGGTCAGGAAGAGCCCGATGGCCCCCGCGAACAGGATCTGCCTCATCGGCCGGCGACCTCGCCCTCGGACGCGTTCTCCAGCAGTGCCATGGCGACCTGCTCCAGGCCGACCGACCGGGACGCCTTCACCAGCACGACGTCTCCCGGGCGCAGTTCACTGCGCAACAGGTCGACCGCAGCCTGTGCGTCGGACACGTGCACCGACTCCTCACCCCACGAACCCTCGTTGTATGCGCCCAGTTGCAGCCAGGAGGCCTCCTTGCCCCCCACCGCAACGAGCTTGCTGACGTTGAGCCGGACGGCGAGCCGTCCGACCGCGTCGTGCTCGGCGAGCGAGGCGTCGCCCAGCTCGGCCATGGGGCCGAGCACCGCCCACGTACGCCGGCCCCTCCCCATCGCGGCCAGTGCGCGCAGCGCTGCCTTCATGGATTCGGGGTTCGCGTTGTAGGCGTCGTTGACGATCGTCACGCCGTCCGGACGCTCGGTGACCTCCATGCGCCAGCGGGAGAGGGTGCCCGCCTCGGAGAGCCCTTCGGCGATCTCGTCTGCGGACAGGCCCAGCTCATGGGCGACGGCGGCCGCGGCGAGCGCGTTCGACACGTGGTGCTCACCGTACAGGCGCATCGTCACATCGCTGCACCCGGTGGGTGTGTGGAGCGTGAAAGCGGGACGGCCGTCGTCGGTGAGACGTACGTTCTCGCCCCGTACGTCCGCTTCCGCGGCCTCGCCGAAGAGCAGCACCCGTGCCTTCGTGCGGGAGGTCATGGCGCGGACGAGCGGGTCGTCGGCGTTGAGCACGGCGACGCCGTTCTCGGGCAGGGACTCGACCATCTCGCCCTTCGCCAGGGCGATCTGCTCCCGGCCGCCGAACTCGCCGATGTGGGCGGTGCCGACGTTGAGGACGAGGCCGATCCGGGGCGGGACGAGACCGGTGAGGTAGCGGATGTCGCCGATGTAGCGCGCACCCATCTCCAGGACGAGGTGCCGGGTCTCCTCGGTGGCGCGCAACGCGGTCAGCGGCAGGCCGATCTCGTTGTTGAGGTTGCCCGCCGGATAGACGGTGGGGCCCTTGCGTTCGAGGAGTTGGGCGATGACGTCCTTGGTGGAGGTCTTGCCCGCGGAGCCGGTGAGGGCGACGACGGTGGTGCCGAGGCGGCCGACGACGGCGCGGGCGAGCGCGCCGAGCGCGGCCACGACGTCGTCGACGACGATCGCCGGAACACCGACGGGGCGGGCGGCCAGCACGGCTGCCGCGCCCGCCTCGACGGCGCGCTGCGCGTAGTCGTGGCCGTCGACCCGCTCTCCGACGAAGGCGGCGAACAGGCTGCCCTGCTCCACCTCTCGGGAGTCGATGACGACGGGCCCGCTGACGACCGCTGCCTGATCGGGTATGTCGTGTGGCTGCCCGCCGACGATTTCGGCGATCTCGGCGAGGGAAAGGGCGATCACTTGGTCATCCCTGACTGTTGTTCTCGTGGGTGTGGGCGCGGTCGGCGGCCCCGGAGGTGCCGCCGTGTCCCAGGGAGCGTTCGATGGCCGCGCGCAGGACCACGCGGTCGTCGAAGGGGCGTACCACGCCATGGATGTCCTGCCCCTGCTCGTGGCCCTTGCCGGCGACCAGCACGGTGTCACCGGGCTCGGCTCGGGCGACCGCGGCGGCGATGGCGGCGGCCCGGTCGGCGTCGACCAGGACGTCGCCCCGCTCGTGGACGGGCACCTCGGCGGCGCCCGCGAGCATGGCGGCGAGGATTCCGAGCGGGTCCTCGGAACGGGGGTTGTCCGAAGTCAGTACGGCGGTGTCGGCGAGCCGGGCCGCGGCTGCGCCCATCGGGCCGCGCTTGGTGGTGTCGCGGTCGCCGCCGCAGCCGAGGACGACGTGCAGCCTGCCCCGGGTGACCTTGCGCAGCGAACGGAGCACGGACTCGACGGCGTCGGTCTTGTGCGCGTAGTCGACGACGGCGAGGTAGTCCTGCCCGGCGTCGACGCGCTCCAGCCGCCCGGGGACCCCCGGGACGGCGGCGACGCCGTCGGCCGCGGTCTGCGGGTCGAGGCCCGCGACGGCGAGCGTGACGACGGCGGCGAGGGCGTTGGCCACGTTGAACGGGCCGGGCAGCGGGGCCCTGGCGGCGATCCGCTCGTCCTTGGGGCCGACGACGGTGAACGTGGAGCCCAGCGGGCCGACCTCGACGTCCTCGGCGCGCCAGTCGGCGTCCGGGTGGCCCTCGGCGGAGAAGGTGACGACCGGGACCGACGCCTCGGCGACCAGCCTGCGTCCGTAGGCGTCGTCGAAGTTGACGACGCCCCGCCTGCTGCGGCGCGGGGTGAAGAGCTGCGCCTTGGCCTGGAAGTAGTCCTCCATCCCGGAGTGGAACTCCATGTGCTCCGGGCTGAGGTTGTTGAAGACCGCGACGTCGAAGACGCATCCGTCGACCCGGCCGAGGACCAGCGCGTGGCTGGAGACCTCCATGGTCACCGCGTCGACCCCGCGCTCGCGCATCACGGCGAGCAGCGCCTGGAGGTCGGTGGCCTCGGGGGTGGTGCGCTCGGACTTGATGCGTTCGTCGCCGATCCGCGTCTCGACCGTGCCGATCAGTCCGGTGGCCCGTCCGGCGGCGCGCAGGCCGCCCTCGACGAGGTAGGCGGTGGTGGTCTTGCCGGAGGTTCCGGTGATGCCGATCCGCAGGAGGTCCTCGCCGGGACGTCCGTAGATCTCGGCGGCGAGTTCGCCCATCCGGGCGCGCGGGTCCTCGGTGACCAGGACCGGCAGTCCGGTGGCGGCGGCGCGCTCGGCGCCGGCCGGGTCGGTGAGGACCGCCGCGGCTCCGAGGCCGGCCGCCTGGGCGGCGAAGTCGGCGCCGTGGAAACGGGCGCCCGGCAGAGCGGCGTAGACGTCGCCGGGGCGGACCGCCCGGGAGTCGTGGGTGATGCCGGTGACCTCGGCGGTCCCCGGCGGCTCGACTCCCAGCCGGGCTGCCAGCTCACCGAGCGGCGTCGGCCTGAGCCGATCCGGGCGGGGCGCTCCCGGCTGGTTCACGGGGGCGGCCTTCTGGGTGGTTTGGAACTGATCAGCGTGGGGCACGGCGGTGAGCGTACCGGGCTCACCCGGCCTCTCGCGAAGTGAGGGGCCCGGGTCCCGGTGGTTCCCGGAATCGGGGGTGATGGTCGTCACTGATCGGTTCCCCGTGTTCACTGGCCGGGATCGAAGGACACCGGCAGCCTGGCCGGCGGCCGGCCGGACGGCGGGGTCTGGAGGGTCTTCAGCGCGAACTCCATGACCTCCTTGTAGATCGGCCCGCAGATCTGGCCGCCGAAGTAGCTTCCCTTCGTGGGGTTCTGGATCGCGCAGTAGACGGTGATCTGCGGGTCGTCGGCCGGTGCGAAGCCCGCGAAGGACGCGGTGTATCCGCGGTAGCCGCCGCGTACGGGATCGACCCGGTTGGCCGTACCGGTCTTGCCCGCCACCCGGTAGCCGGGGATCTTCGCCTTCGTCCCGGTGCCCTCCTCGTCGCCGACCACCGACTCCAGCATGGCGGCGAGCGTCTTGGCGGTCTTCTCGCTGACCACCCGGGTCTTCTTCGGCTCGGGCGCGGACTCGAAGCGCCCGTCGGGGCCCTTGGCGCCGCGTACCAGCGTGGGGGCGATGCGGACGCCGCCGTTCGCGATCGTCGAGTAGATGGAGGCGGCCTGCATCGCGTTGACCGAGAGGCCCTGGCCGAACGGGATCGTGTACTGCTGCGAGGTCGACCAGTCCCCGGGCTTGGCGAGGATGCCGGGGGTCTCGCCCGGGTAGCCGAGTCCGGTCGGCGAGCCGATCCCGAACTTGCGCAGGTAGGAGTAGAGGACCCGGTTGGCCTCGGCCTGCGTCCTGCCGAGTTCGCCGGTGGCCAGGATGGTGCCGATGTTGCTGGACTTGGCGAGTACGCCGTTGAGCGTCAGGTACCAGGTGGGGTGGTCGATGTCGTCCTTGAAGAGCCGGTCGCCGCGGTGCAGCCGGTTCGGGACGGTGACGTGGGTGCCGGGGGTGGCGACGCCCTCCTCCAGCACGGCGGCCATGGACATGACCTTGCTGGTGGAGCCGGGTTCGTAGGCGTCCTGGAGGGCCGCGTTGCCCAGGGACGCCGCATCGGCCTTCGAGAGGTCGTTGGGGTCGAAGCCGGGCGCGTTGGCCATGGCAAGGACCTCGCCGGTCCTGGTGTTCTGCACGACGACGTAGCCGCGGTCCGCCTTGGACTTCTTCACCTGGGCGGTGATGGCCCGCTGGGCGGCCCACTGGATGTCGCGGTCGATGGTCAGCTCGATGTCGGAGCCGGGCACGGCCGGGACCTCCTTGGTGCCCGCGGTGGGCACCCTCCGGCCGCCGGACTGGGCGTAGCTGATCGTGCCGTCCTCGCCCGCGAGCTGCTTGTTCAGCTGCGCCTCCAGGCCGCCCGCGCCCTTGCCCTCGGCGTTCACGTAGCCCAGTATCCCGGCGGCGAGTCCTCCGTTGGGGTAGACCCGCTTGGTGGTCGCCTCCTGGAAGACGCCCGCCAGAACATTGCCCCCGGGGCCGCCCGCCGCCTTGTCCTTGGCCGCCTTCTCGGCGAAGACGGACTTGAGGTCCCTGATCTGGTTCCAGACCTGCGGGGTCTGCCGACGGGCCAGCACGGTGTAGCGGCCCTTACCGGTCAGCTTGGCGGTCAGCTCGGTGGCGTCGGCGCCGAGGATCGGGGCGAGGAGGTCGGCCGCCTGCCGGGGCGCGTCGGGGATCCTGCTGAACTCGGGCGTGAACATCGACGGGTCCGCGGTGATGTCGTACGCGTCGACGCTGGTGGCCAGCGCGACGCCGCGGCGGTCGGTGATCTGGCCGCGTTCGGCGGCGACGGTGTGCTTGAAGTAGCGGTTCACCTCGGCCTTGGCCGCGTACGCGTTGGCGTCGACGGCCTGGACCTGGAGGAGCCGGACCACGAACACCAGCATGACGAGCGTCAGGGCGAGGCCGACCAGGCGGAGGCGGGGGCGCGGGCTGCCGAGCCGCAGGCGGCGCGCGGGGCGGTTGCGGGGCGCGCGGGAGCGGGACGCAGGGGGCGCGGACCTGCGGGGGGCGGGCCTGGGACGCCCCTGGCCCCCCGCGGAGCCGCGCGGGCGTGCGGGGCCGGGGACCCGGCGGCGCGGTGGTTCCTTGGGCGGCACTGCGTCACCTGCCGGGGCTCGTCGAGGACTGGTCCGCCGGGGTGCTCGGCCCGGTGGACGGGTTCGGGGCGGCGCCCGTGGGGATGGCGCCCGTGGCAACGGCCGTCGCCGAGGGGGTGGGCGAGGCCGGTACCGGGTCGGTGGCCCGCGCGGTCCCGGTCGCCGTCCCGGAGGCAGGGGGGACGGGCTTGCCCGGCGGTGCGGTGGTGGGCTCGGGGATCGGTTCGGCAGTGGCCTCGTCGGGTACGCCCCGCACCTTGCCGTTCGGCCCGAGGAAGGCGGGGCTGCCACCGGGCACCATGCCCAGTTCGCGGGCCCGCCGTTCCAGCGCGTCCGGCCTGGAGAGGCCGTCGACGTCGTGCTGGAGGGCCTGCTCCTCGTCGGTCAGCTCGGTGGTCCGCTTCTTCAGCTCGCTCAGCTTGAACGATCCTTCGTTGATGGCCGAGTTGAGCATCAGGAGCGCGATCAGACCACCGCCGAGGAGCAGGACGACGAGCAGGACGAAGGGGGTACGGGCCGCGGTGCTGGGACCGGACGGCATCAGCCGGGCGAGCCGCGCGGCCCGCCCCCTTGCCTGCCGGGCCGGTCCGCTCACTGCGCCGCCCCGGTCGTCGCCGGCGTCGGGGCCCCCGGGCGCCGGGTGCTCATCGCTCGTCCTCGCGGATCCGCTCGGCGCCGCGCAGCCGGGCGGGGGCGGCGCGCCGGTTCTCGGCGACCTCCTCCTCCGTGGGCAGCTCCGCGCCGCGCGTCAGCAGCTTCAGCCGGGGCTGGTAGCGCTCGGGCACGACGGGCAGCCCGGGCGGTGCCGTGGTGGCGGCGCCCGCCGCGAAGACCTGCTTGACCAGCCTGTCCTCCAGCGAGTGGTACGAGAGGACGGCGATGCGTCCGCCGACCGCGAGGCTCCGCACCGCGGCCGGAATGGCCCGTTCCAGGACGGCGAGCTCGCCGTTGACCTCGATGCGCAGCGCCTGGAACGTGCGCTTGGCGGGATTGCCCCCGGTGCGCTTGGCGGCCTGCGGCAGCGCGTCACGGATCAGCTCGACGAGCCGGGCGCTGTTGCTGAACGGCTCCTTCTGGCGCTCGCGCACGATCGCCGAGACGATCCGCTTGGCCTGCTTCTCCTCGCCGTACGCGCGCAGGATCCGGACCAGTTCGCCCGGGGGGTAGGTGTTGAGGACCTCGGCGGCGCTGACGCCCGTGGTCTGGTCCATGCGCATGTCGAGCGGGGCGTCCTGGGCGTAGGCGAAGCCGCGGTCGGCCTCGTCCAGCTGCATGGAGGAGACGCCGAGGTCGAACAGGACGCCCTGGACCTTCGGGACGCCGAGCCTGGCGAGCACCTCGGGCAGTTCGTCGTAGACCGCGTGCACCAGGGTGGCCCGGTCGCCGTACGGGGCGAGCCGCTCGCCGGAGAGCCGCAGCGCCTCCTTGTCCCGGTCGAGGGCGATCAGCCGCGCCGAGGGGAACGCCGAGAGCAGCGCCTCGCTGTGCCCGCCGAGGCCGAGGGTGCAGTCGACGACCACGGGATGCTGCGGCTCCGGCGCCTCCAGAGCAGGGGCCAACAGGTCCAGGCACCGCTGGAGCATCACCGGGACGTGTCGGGTCTGGCTCATGCGCCCTCTCAGGCTCAGGTCCCGCGCGGCGGACGTACGGGCGGGTCCCCGCCCGCTCAGAAGGGGAGGCCGTCCGGCGCCGGGGAAGGGGCACCGGGCGACCGTCGAGCGGGAGAGGGCCGGACCGTACGTACGCGGCACACGGGGGAATTCCACGGAATGTGCGGGGTGTCGTAACTTCCCGTCACTTTAGTCCACCCTGCCATTCGATCGATTCCCGATCAATCAGCCGGACAGCGCGTCGCCCGGCCCCTCGTCCACCTGGTCCTTGAGCCGGTGGAATGAACTGTTGTGAGACTTGTGGGTTACCTCACAACAGAAGTCGTTGATGTTCTTTGTCCCCTTCCACAGCACGACGCGACCGAGCGCGGGAGATAACGTCGTAGCCATGTCGACTTCCGCGCACTCCCCCGCCGGGCCCTCCGCACCTGTTGCCGCCCCGGACCGCACCGGGGGCACGGTCACCGACCGCCTGGTCGAGGCGAACGTCCGGTACGCCGCAGATTTCGAGGACCCGGGCATGGACGCCAAGCCGGTCCTGCACGTCGCCGTGGTCGCATGCATGGACGCCCGGCTCGACCTGCACGACGCGCTCGGTCTCGCGCTCGGCGACTGCCACACCATTCGCAACGCGGGCGGTGTGGTCACCGACGACGTCATCCGTTCGCTGACCATCAGCCAGCGGGCGCTCGGCACCCGCAGCATCGTCCTGATCCACCACACGAATTGCGGTCTGGAATCGATCACCGAGGAATTCCGCCAGGAACTGGAGGCGGAGGTCGGACAGCGTCCGGTCTGGGCGGTGGAGGCGTACAAGGACGCCGATCAGGACGTGCGGCAGTCGATGCAGCGCGTGCGCACCTCGCCGTTCCTTCTCCACACGGACGACGTCCGCGGTTTCGTCTTCGACGTGACGACCGGCCTGCTGCGCGAGGTGCTCCCCGCCGCCTGACCGTCCCCCGACCGCCGGGACCGCCTCCTTGCCGTCAGGACCGCCTCCTTGCCGTCTTGGACGTCCGGACGACCTCCCGTCCCCTCGGACGGCACCTGCGGATCCCGACGAAACCTATCGAATCCGGCATATCGCCCCGGGTTGTCCACAGGCAAGTGACACGAAGCGATAACGGCACAAGAATGCGCGTGTGACATCTCACCGGACGCTTCCGGTGAGGTGTCCGTGTTTCGGGGTGGGCCGGACCGCCGCGCGCGCATCCGGTCCGTGAATGGGGTATCCCCTCTGCTCCTGGTGAGCGTGGGACAGGGCCGAGGAGGGCCGGGTGACGACCTATGACGATCGAGCGAGCCTCACAGATCTGACCGCGATCACGGAGCGGGTGCGCAGGTCGGTGGAGAGCGTGATCGAGGGCAAGCCCGAGGTCGTGCGGCTCTCGCTGACCGTACTGCTCGCGGAGGGGCACCTCCTCATCGAGGACGTCCCCGGGGTCGGCAAGACGATGCTGGCCAAGGCGCTGGCCCGGTCCGTCGACTGCTCGGTGCGGCGCATTCAGTTCACACCGGACCTGCTGCCCTCGGACATCACCGGCGTGTCCGTCTTCGACCAGCAGCGACGGGACTTCGAGTTCAAGCCGGGCGCGATCTTCGCGCAGATCGTGATCGGCGACGAGATCAACCGCGCCTCGCCGAAGACGCAGTCCGCCCTGCTGGAGTCGATGGAGGAGCGTCAGGTCACCGTCGACGGGCACACGTACGAACTGCCCGACCCGTTCATGGTGGTGGCCACCCAGAACCCGGTGGAGATGGAGGGCACCTACCCGCTGCCCGAGGCCCAGCGCGACCGGTTCATGGCACGGGTGTCGATGGGCTACCCGAGCGCGGAGGCGGAGTTCCGGATGCTCGACGTGCACGGCGAGCTCTCGCCGCTCGACGATCTGCGGCCGGTGGCGCACGCCCATGAGATCGCGAAACTGATCGAGGCGGTACGGACCGTCCATGTGGCCGACCCCGTGCGGCGGTACGCCGTGGAACTGGTCGGGGCCACGCGCGGCCATCCCGACCTCAGGCTCGGCGCGTCGCCGCGGGCCACCCTGCACCTGCTGCGCGCGGCGAGGGCCTCGGCGGCGCTGGCCGGCCGCGACTACTGCCTGCCGGACGACGTGCAGGCGCTGGCGGTCGCGGTGCTCGCGCACCGGCTGCTGCCGACGGCGCAGGCCCAGCTGAACCGCCGCACCGCCGAGGAGGTCGTGCTGGAGATCCTCGGGCGGACACCGGTGCCGTCCGCCGACGGCGGCGTCCGGATGCCCGCACCGGGCCGTCCGGGGTACGACCGGACGCGGCCCGGCGCGCGGCGGGTGTGATGGCCGCCGGGGGGCCGGACCCCAGGGACGACGGCGACGGCGGGGGCGGTCTTCGGGCCGCTCTGAGCGGGCTGACCACGCGCGGGCGGTCCTTCCTCGCGGCCGGTGTCGCCGCGGTGGTCTGCGCGTACGTGCTGGGCCAGGCGGATCTGCTGCGGGTCGGGCTGTTGCTCACCGCGCTGCCACTGGTGTGCGTGCTGGTGCTCGTCCGCACGCGTCACCGGGTCGCGGGCACCCGCCGGCTCGCGCCGTCCCGGGTCCCCGCGGGCGCGGAGGCACGGGTCCATCTGCGGATGGAGAACGTGTCGCGGCTGCCGACCGGGCTGCTGATGCTCCAGGACCGGGTGCCCTACGTGCTCGGGCCCAGGCCCCGGTTCGTGCTGGACCGGATGGAGCCGGGCGGGCGGCGCGAGGTGTCCTACCGGGTGCGGTCGGACCTGCGGGGGCGCTATCCGCTGGGGCCGCTGCAGTTGCGGCTGAGCGACCCGTTCGGCATGTGCGAGCTCACCCGCTCCTTCAGCGCGTACGACACGCTCGTCGTCGTACCGCGGACCGAGCCGCTGCCGCCGGTGCGGCTGGCGGGCGGGGCCCCGGGGTACGGCGAGGGGCGGCAGCGGTCGCCCGCCCTCGCCGGCGACGACGACGTCATTCCGCGCGGCTACCGGCACGGCGACGACCTGCGCCGGGTGCACTGGCGCTCGACCGCGCGCCACGGGGAGCTGATGGTGCGGCGCGAGGAGCAGCCGCAGCGTCCGCAGTGCGCGGTGCTGCTGGACACCCGGCGGACCGCGTACCGGGGAGCCGGGCCGGATTCCGCCTTCGAGTGGGCGGTGTCCGGCGCGGCTTCCGCTCTGGTGCACATGCTGGAACGGGGCTACTCGGTCCGGTTGCTGACGGATGACGGGGACGCCGCCCCGGGTACGGCTGCGGGTGGTCTCGCGGGGTCGGCTCACGAGTCCGCCGAGTCGACCAGTCTGTTGCTGGACGTCCTGGCGGTGATCGACCACTCCGACGGAACCGGTCTGTCGCGCGCGTACGACATGCTGCGTGACGGCGACGGGCTGCTCATCGCGTTCCTCGGGGACCTCGACGAGGAGCGGGCGGCGGAGGTGGCCCGGATGCGGCGGCGCAGCGCGGGTGCCGTGGCGTTCGTGCTGGACGGCGCGGACTGGGAGACGGACGACGTCCCGGCCGCGGGGGCGCGGGAGGCGTTCGAGCGGCGGTTGCGGCTGCTGCGCGAATCCGGATGGACGGCGGTCCCGGTGGGGCGGGGGGCCGGTCTCGCCGATCACTGGCGGCGGGCGGGACAGGCCGGGGCGGCGGACGGGCCGGCCGCCGTCGGCACGACGGGTTTCTCCGGGGGGTGGTCATGAGCGGTCGAGGTCGGCTGACGCTGTGCGCCGTCGCGGCGACACTGATGGCGGCGTGCTCGATGCTGCCGCTGGTCGAGCCCGCGGTGTGGATCCTGCCGGCCGCGATCCTGCTGGCGGTGCAGGCCGGGGCGGGGGCGCTGATCCGTCGGGCGCCGGTGCCCCGGACGCTGGTCGTCGTCGCGCAGGCGCTGGTCGCGCTGGTCCTGCTGACACTGGCGTTCGCCAGGGAGCAGGCGGTGGCCGGGGTCCTGCCGGGCCCGGAGGCGGTCCAGCGGCTGGCGCATCTGCTGGTGTCGGGTGCGGAGGACGTCGGGCGGTACGCCACGCCCGCACCGGCGACGGACGGCATCCGGCTGATGCTGGTCGGCGGCGTGCTGCTGGTCGGTCTGCTGGTGGACGCGCTCGCCGTGACGTTCCGCAGCGCGGCACCGGCAGGTCTGCCGCTCCTCGCGCTGTTCTCGGTCGCGGCGGGGCTGTCCGAGGGCGGGGCGGACTGGCTCTGGTTCCTGCTGGCGGCCGGCGGCTATCTGCTGCTCCTGCTGGCCGAGGGCCGGGACCGGCTCTCCCAGTGGGGGCGGGTCTTCAGTGGTGGCGCCGGGTCCCGGGGCGGTGCGGGCGGCGTCCTCTCCGGCGGCCGGCCGACGGCCCCGGTCCGTACCGGGCGCCGCATCGGCTTGCTGGCGCTGGGCGTCTCCCTGCTGGTCCCGGCGGCGCTGCCCGCGCTCGACGGCGGTCTGCTGGCCGACGCGCGATCCGGTGAAGGCAAGGGCGGCGGCACGATCTCCGCGGTGAATCCCCTGGTGTCCATGCAGGACAATCTGACCCAGCCGGTCAACCGACAGGTGCTCTCCTACCGCACCGATTCCCGCACCCCGCAGGACTTCTATCTGCGGATCCTGGCCCTGGACACGTTTGACGGGAGCGAGTGGCGCCCCTCCACGCGCCGGCTGCGGGACGTGCCGAAGCGGCTCCCGACCCCGGAGGGTCTCGGCCCGGACGTCACGGTCACCGAGGTCAGGTCGAGCATCTCCGCCGCCCCTTCCTACCGGCAGACCTATCTGCCGCTCCCCTACCCCGCGACCGAGGTCGGGATCGACGGGAAGTGGCGGTACGAACCGGCGGGGCGGACCCTCATCGGTGACGGCGGGGAGACGACGGGCGGCGCGCAGTACCGGGTCTCCAGCCTGGTGATCCGGCCGACGGCCGATCAGCTCGCCGCGGCGGGCGCCGTGCCGTCCGCCCTGCGGCAGGAGTACACCCGCGTCCCGCGGTCGCTGCCGAAGGTGGTCCGCGAGACCGCGGCCGAGGTGACCCAGGGCGCCGACAACGACTACGAGCGCGCGGTGAAGCTTCAGGACTTCTTCGCCTCGGACGGCGGTTTCGCCTACGACACCTCCGTCGACTCGGGCACCGGGAGCGCCGCGATCGCCCGGTTCCTGAAGGAAAAGCAGGGCTTTTGCGTCCACTTCTCGTTCACGATGGCCGCGATGGCACGGACTCTGGGGATTCCGGCGCGGGTCGCGGTGGGCTTCACTCCCGGCACCCCCCAGCCGGACGGCTCGATGTCGGTGGGGCTGCGCGACGCTCATGCCTGGCCGGAGCTGTACTTCGAGGGCATCGGGTGGACGCGTTTCGAGCCCACCCCCACACGGGGCACCGCCCCGTCCTACACGCTGCCGGACGCCCCGAGCGGTGAGACGCCCGCCCCCGCCGTGCCGGAGAACGGCCCTTCGGCGGTCCCGAGCGCCGAACCGTCCGTCGCGGACGACTGCCCGGCCCCCATGCGCAAGCAGGGCGAGTGCGGCAGCTCGGCGGCGCCGGGCGCGACGGTTCCGACGCACTCGGGGACGCCGCCGGGCACCGTTCTCGGCCTGGCCGCGATCGCCCTGGTGGTCCTGACGCTGCCGCTGCTGCCCCTGATCTGGCGGCTCCGTGTGCGCAGACGGCGGCTGGGTCTCCCGGCGGGACGCACCCCGGCGGACACGACGGCCAGGACGCTGGCGGCCTGGCGGGAGGTCATCGACACGGCGTGGGACCACGGGATCGGGCCCGACGACTCCCTGACGCCGCGCAAGGCCGCCGACCGGCTGGTACGGCTGGGGCGGCTCGGCCCCGACGCGTCCGCCGCGGTGCACCGGGTCGCGGGTGCGGTGGAGCAGGTGCTCTATGCCCCGGAGCCCCGGCCGGGCACGGGGCTCGCCGAGGACGTGGAGGCGGTACGGGCCGGGCTGCGGGAGTCGGCCGGGCGAAGGACGCGAGTCCGCGCCGTCGTCGCGCCGCGCTCGGCCGCTCGGGTGGTCCGTGCCACGTCGGAGCGCTGGGCGGCGTTCGGCGAGGGATGGGCGGCGCGGTGGGGCCGGATCCGGTGGACGGGTCGGCTGCGCGGGCCGTCACGCCGGTGGGGATGACGTCTGCGGGAACGCCGTCCCCGGCGACGGCGTCTGCGTCGGGACGCGCGAGGGCCTGTCCTCGAACCGTCGCCCGTCGTGCGATGCCTGGCACGCACGGCCCGGCTTCCGGCCGGACGACGGCGGTTCGAAGACGGGCCCGAGCACGGGCGAGGGGCGACCGCGGTGTCGCGGTCGCCCCTCGCTCAAGCGTGCTTCGGGCCTCAGGATGCCTGCGTGCTCGCCCGGCCGGACGGCGCTTCGAGGACGGCGTCCCCAACAGCGTCCCCAGCGGCCCTGTTCGTCAGCGGCCCTGTTCGTCGCGGCGGCGCTGCCACCGCTGCTCGATCCGGTCCATCACCGTTCGACGCTGCCTGGGCCGACGGTTCGCGCCGCCGCTGCCGGCCGGCGGATGCTCCCCCGGCTTGGGCGCCTTGCGCCAACCAGTGACCGCGAGGACCGCGCAACCCAGCATGACGAGGAATCCCACCACGCCGATCCAGATCTGCTGGGCGACCATTCCGGCCATGAGGAGCGCGATACCCACAAGGAAGCCTGCGACCGCCTGGTAGACCCGTCGCCGGGTGTACGTACGCAGCCCGCTTCCCTCGAGCGCTGTCGCGAACTTGGGATCTTCGGCGTACAGCGCTCGCTCCATCTGCTCGAGCATTCGCTGCTCGTGCTCCGAGAGCGGCACGGAGTCCTCCTCGTCGTCGGCCGCGGGGGGCGGCCGGTCTGCGGCCCTTCCAGGATAGGCAGGGAATCGCCCCCGTGAAACCCGCCCTCTTTGCCACACAGCCAGTCCGGGCTGCCACGAAGGATCGGCTGTTGAGGCGTAGATTCCCCGACCTCCGATCCGTCATGCCGGATGCTGTCCTCCGATCATACGGGGCGCGACCCCCGATCGGGCGCCTCGGGACGTACTCCGTCTGCGGCTGCGTCCCTGATCAGCCGTGCTGCGGCCGACCACCGCCGGGCGGCCGGGTTGCGGTCGACCGGCGGGCCGTGTCCTCGAACCGGCGGCCGCCCGCGCGGCGCCCGGCCACACACACGCGCCGCGTTGCCGGAATCGTCCTTGTACGTCCAGTACGAGGGCGGTCCCCCGCCCTGCGATCGCACCCACCGGACGCCGCGCGGCCCGGCCTCCGGCCGAACGACGGCGGCGAAGACGGGCCCGTGGCTCTCAGGCGCGCTTCGTGCCCAGGACGTGCAGCTGCGTGGCCACCGAGTGGAACGCGGGGAGCTCGGCGGCGGCCGCCTCCAGCTTGAGCAGCGCGTCCATGGCACCGGGCTCGGTGTCCACCAGGACGCCGGGCACCAGGTCGGCGAAGACCCGTACGCCGTGGACGGCACCGACCTCCACGTCCGCCGCGGAGACCAGCTCGGTGAGCTGTTCGGCGGTGTAACGCCGGGGCACCGGGTCCCCCGCGCCCCAGCGGCCCGCCGGATCGGTGAGCGCCCGCCTCGCCTCGGTGAAGTGGCCGGCCAGCGCCCTGGCCAGAACGGCGCCGCCGAGCCCGGCTGCGAGCAGGCTGAGGGCGCCGGACGGGCGGAGCGCCTCGACGGCGTTGCGGACGCCCTCGGCGGGGTCGTCCACGTACTCCAGGACTCCGTGACACAGGACCGTGTCGAAGCCGCCGCGCTCGACCACCTCGAACAGTCCGTGGATGTCGCCCTGGACCCCGCGGACACGGTCGGCGACCCCGGCCTCGGCGGCGCGGCGCTCCAGCGCGAAGAGCGCGTTGGGGCTGGGGTCGACGACGGTGACGCGGTGGCCGAGACGGGCGACCGGCACCGCGAAATTGCCGGTGCCGCCGCCGGTGTCCAGTACGTCCAGTGCGTCCCGGCCGGTCGCCTTGACCTGGTGGCCGAGGGCGTCCTTGAGGACCTCCCAGACCACGGCGGTACGGAGGGAGGCGCGGGGGCGCAGCTGGTCCGACACGGCAGTTGACTCCTCGGCACGGTGCCGCCGGTGACGGCGGAGCGTGAACAGTGCAGGTGGTACAGGTGCTCTCCACCCTATTGCCTCGCGCCGCCGTCGCCGTCATCGCGCGTCGGGCCGGTCCCTCCGGGGCCGCGGGAGGACCGGCTGGAGCCTCAGCATCCGTTCGACCAGGCGCAGGAACATCTCGGCGTCCCGCAGCAGGTCATCGGCATCCCGCCGACTGGCCGCGCCAGGTATACCGGCTTCCGCGCGGGCCCTGCGACGGGCGCCGGAAGCGAACAGCGCGCTCCATTCGGTCAGCTCCGGAGCCGTTTCGGGCAGAACCTCCCAGGCGCTGCGGATCCGTTCCCGGCGCCGCCGGGAGGTCTCCGCGCGGCCCCGCACGGCGAGCACCGCGGCGGCGGTGCGCAGGGCCGCGAGGTGGGCGGTCGCGTAGCGCTCGTTCGGCACGTCGAGAGTGGCGGCCTCGTCGAGGCCGGCGCGGGCCTGGGCGAGCAGGTCGAGGGCGGCCGGGGACGCGGCGGTGCGGCGCGGGACGGGGTGGACGCCGCCGGCCGGTCCGGCCGGTGAGGGGGCAGGGCCGCCCGTGCGGCGCCGGGGCGCGGCCGCAGCGGAGGAGTGGGCCATGACGGAACCTCCTGTCTCGTGCGACGACTTCCGTCGTGCAACGACTTCGTGGCCGTACGCATCCATGGTCGCGGGCACCACTGACAATCGGCCCGATCCATCCGTCGACCTGCTGTTCCTCCCGGCGGCGGGGGCACTCCGGCCGGCACCGCGGCCGCGTTTTGCCCCGGGCCCGAGTTCCGGATAATCTTTTTGAACTGACTAGTCAGTTCAAAACAAGGGAGAGTCTGTGGACAGCCCGCACGGGGCGGCCGTCGCCGCCGGGGACTTCGGCCTCAAGGGGCCGCGCGGCTGGGTCTTCCGGGGCGTGGACGTCGAGGCCGGCCCCGGGTCGCTGGTCGCGATCGAGGGACCGTCCGGCTCCGGCCGCACCTGCCTGCTGCTCGCGCTCACCGGCCGGATGCGCCCCACCGAGGGCCAGGCGAAGATCGGCGGACTGCGTCTGCCCCGCAAGATGGCCGCCGTGCGCCGTATCAGCGCACTGGGCCAGGTACCCGGGGTCAACGAACTCGACCCGGCCTTCACCGTCGCCGAGCACCTGCGCGAGCAGGTCCTGCTCCGGCGCCGCTACGACGGCTCTCTGCGTGGCCTGCTGCGCCCGCGCGCCGAGCGCGTGGCCGCCGCGCGGGGACGGATCGACGCGGCGCTGGACGCCGCCGGGCTCGATCCCGCCACCCTGCCCAAGGGCGAGCGCACCTCCGTACGGGATCTGGAACGGCTGGAGGCACTGCGGCTGTCCATCGCCCTCGCGCTGATCGGCCGGCCCCGGCTGCTCGCGGTGGACGACACCGACCTCAAGCTCTCCGACGCCGAGCGCGTCCAGGCCTGGGAACTGCTGCGGTCCGTCGCCGACGGCGGCACCACCGTGCTCGCCGTGTGCAGCCAGGCACCCGAGGGCGCCGTCGTCGTACGAACCGACGCCGCGGCCGCACCGGCGCACGCACGCGGCACCGCGGCCGACGACACCCCGGCCGCCACGACCACCACCGACGGGCCCGCGGCCGACGAGGCCCCCGCCGACGGGACCACCACCGAGGAAGGACGGCCGGCCGATGCGTTCGCCGCGACTTGCCGCGCTTGAGCTGAGGCGTTTCGGCCGGGGGAAGCTGCCGGTCGCCGCGCTGATCGCGCTGCTGCTCCTGCCGCTGCTCTACGGCGCCCTGTACCTGTGCTCCTTCTGGGACCCGTACGGCCGCCTCGACAAGATCCCGGTCGCGCTGGTCAACGACGACAAGGGCGCCACCGTCGGCGGGAAGCACGTCGGGGTCGGCGACGAGATCACCGGCCAGCTGCTCGACTCCAAGACCTTCGAGTGGCACGAGGTGAATTCCGCCGAGGCCCACAAGGGCGTGGAGAACGGCACGTTCTACCTCTCGCTCACCATGCCGTCGGACTTCAGCGAGCAGATCGCCTCCAGTTCGGGCGACTCCCCCGAGACCGGCGCGCTCCAGGTGCGCACGAACGACGCCAACAACTACATCGTCGGGCAGATCTCCCGTTCGGTCTTCTCCGAGGTGCGCACGGCCGCGTCGACCAACGCCTCGCGGACCTTCTACGACCGCATCTTCATCAACTTCTCCGATCTGCACGACGCGACGGCGAAGGCCGCCAAGGGTGCCGACGACCTCAAGGGCGGCATCGGCAAGGCGAAGAAGGGCTCGCAGGATCTCGCCGACGGACTGAAGAACGCCAAGAACGGCAGCAGCGACCTGGCCGACGGGATCACCAAGCTCGACAAGGGCGCCGGGGACCTCGAATCCGGCTCCCGGCAGGTCGCGAACGGAACCCAGGCGCTGGCCGACAAGGTCAACGCGATGGCGTCCCACGCACGCCCGTTCCTGAAGGACAACGGCAAGTCGATCGGTGACACCGCCCGGCTGGTGGCCGACTCCGCGCAGACCGTACGGGACAACCTCGACCTGCTGGTCGAGGCGGCGCCCACCGCGGCCACCGCCGCCCGCACGGCCTCCGACGACCTGGCCGAGGTCTACCGCACCACGTGCACGCAGGCATCACCCGCCGACGACGCCGCCTCCGCCTGCCCGCCGCTCGAACGCGCGAAGACCGCGGCGGCCGATGTCGCGAAGGTCGCCGACGACGTCAACGCACTGGTGACGAACGAGAACGGGAATCTGAAGAAGCTGCGGCCCCAGCTGACCACGTTGCAGCAGCAGGCCGACGACCTGGCCAAGAGCGCGCCGCGCCTGGACGAGGACCTGAAGTCCGCCGTGTCGAAGGTCAACGCGCTCAACACCGGCGCCCACAAGGTCGCCAAGGGAGCGGGTGAACTGCACACCGGCCTCGTTTCGGCCAGGACCGGCTCCGCCGACCTCGACACCGGCGTCGGCAACCTCAAGAAGGGTGCCACCGACCTGGACAGCGGCCTGGTCCGGCTCGGCGACGGCTCCACCAGCCTCGCCCAGGGCCTCAACGACGAGGCCGGCAGGATCCCCGCCTACGACGAGAAGGACCGCGAGGCGCGTTCGGAGGTCATGGCCGACCCGGTGCAGCTGGCCTCCAAGTCGCTGCACGCCGCCCCCAATTACGGCACCGGCTTCGCGCCCTACTTCATCCCGCTGTCCCTCTGGGTCGGCGCGATGGTGGCGTACATGCTCATCCAGCCGCTCAACCGGCGGGCACTCGCCGCCGGGGCTTCCGCCTGGCGGATCGCCTTCGCGGGCTGGCTGCCGGTGGCCGCGATCGGCCTGCTCCAGGTCGCCGCCCTGATGTCCGTACTGCACTGGGGACTTGGGCTGGAGATGACCAGGGCCGCCGGGACGATCGGCTTCCTCGCGCTGGTGACCTGCTGCTTCACCGCGATCGTGCAGTGGCTCAACGCCCAGTTCGGGGCCGCCGGACGCATCCTGGTGCTGGCCGTGCTGATGCTTCAGCTGACCTCCGCCGGGGGCACGTATCCCGTGCAGACCAGCCCCGGCTTCTTCAACGCGATCCACCCCTATCTGCCGATGAGTTACATCGTCGACGGGCTGCGCAGGCTGATCACGGGCGGCGGGCTCGGCCCGGTCTGGCAGGGCTCCGCGGTGCTGCTGGCCTTCACGGCGGGGGCGCTCGCCCTGACCGCGTTCGCCGCGCGCCGCAAGCAGGTGTGGACCCTGGACCGACTGCATCCGGAGCTGAGTCTGTGAGCGCGCCGGAACCTGTGAGAATCAAGGGCATGGAAAGCAGCAGCGGCACGCGCCGCCAAGCCACCCGGCAGAAGCTCTACGAGGCGGCTGTGACCCTCATCGCCGAGAAGGGTTTCTCGGCGACCACGGTGGACGAGATCGCCGAGCGCGCCGGGGTCGCCAAGGGCACGGTCTACTACAACTTCAAGAGCAAGACGGAGCTCTTCGAGGAACTGCTGCGCCATGGCGTCGGGCTGCTCACCGCGTCGCTGCGCTCCGCGGCCGAGGGGACGAAGGAGCGCGGTGGCACCCGGGTCGAGGCCCTGGACGCGATGATCAGGGCGGGCCTGGCCTTCATCGACCGCTACCCAGCCTTCACTCAGCTCTATGTCGCGGAGCTGTGGCGCACCAACCGGGCCTGGCAGTCGACCCTCCTGGTGGTGCGCCAGGAGGCGGTGGCCGTGGTCGAGGAGGTGCTGCGCGAGGGCGTGGAGCTCGGTGAACTCAGCGGGGAGATCGACATTCCGCTGACGGCCGCCGCCCTGGTCGGCATGGTGCTGGTCGCGGCCCTGGACTGGCAGGCGTTCCAGCCGGGGCGGTCGATCGACGACGTGCACTCGGCGCTGTCGCTGCTGCTGCGCGGACGGGTCAGCGGGCGCTGATCCGTCCCTTGCCGGGCCGGTGCGCGAGGACGCCGGTCCGGTGAGGCCCGGTCCTCCCGGGCCCACGCCGAACCGGCGTCATCCTCGTTGCCGGAGAGCCCTCCCCCCGGCCACGTTCTCCCCGTGGCCCGCGGACTCCCCTTCGTTCACCCCCGTACTCCCCCGGTCCGGAAAGGAGTGCCGCGCCCGTTCCGCCGCCCCGTGTCGGCGGTGCCGCGCGCCGCGCTCCTGTCCGTGCGTTCCACTCTTCCCTCCACGCGGACGGGAACCCATCCGCGCGCCTACTCATCTCACTGTCTAGGTACGGATACTCACCTCCGCACGGAACCCCGCCCGGGGCCGGGGCCCGTCTGGTTACGATCTCGTCCGTGTCCGTACTTCCCCTGGTGTTCACGAGCGGCTGGGCGAGCGGGATCAACGCCTACGCGGTGGTCCTGCTGCTCGGTGTCTTCGGCGTGACCGGTCTCTCCGACGAGGTGCCCGCGGCGCTGCAGCGCACCGACGTCCTGGTCGTGGCCGGTGTGCTGTTCCTGTGCGAGACGGTCGCCGACAAGATCCCGTACGTGGACACGGCCTGGGACGCGCTGCAGACCGCCGTCAGACCGATCACCGGGGCGGTCGTGGCGGCTCTGCTGGCGGGCGAGAGCGGCTCGCTGCCGGAGATCGCGGCCGGTGCCATCGGCGGTTCCACGGCGCTGGTCAGCCATCTGGTGAAGGCGGGCACCAGGATGGCGGTCAACACCTCCCCCGAGCCGTTCAGCAACATCGTGGTGAGCATCGCCGAGGACCTGGGCGTCGCGGGAATCGTCACCTTCGCCATATTCCACCCGCTGGCGGCCGCGGCCGTCGCCGCGGCGCTGCTGCTGCTCGGCCTGGTGATAATGATCTTTCTGGCTTCCCGCATCCGCCGGTTCCTGCGCCGCAGGGCCCAGCGCCGTGAGGAGAAGCGCCTGGCCAGGACGGGGGTGCACGGACCGCTGGTCTGAGTGACGCCGCCGCTCGCGAAGGCCGCTGGACCGCGCGTCGCGGGCGGCCGTTAAGGTCGCTGGCATGGCACGAATTGCGGTGATCGGCGCCGGGATGGGCGCGATGGCGGCGGCTGCCCGGCTCGCCGTGGCAGGCCACCGGGTGACGGTGTACGAGCGGTCGGAGACCTACGGCGGCTCGGTCGGCCGGTATGCCCATGACGGCTTCGCCTTCGACACCGGCCCCGCGCTGCTGCACCTGCCCGCGGTCCACCGCGACCTGTTCGTGAAGACGGGCAAGGAGCCGCTGGAGCGGTGCGTCACGGTGACCCAGGTCGATCCGGCGAGCCGTCACGTCTTCGCGGACGGCACGGCCGTCTCGCTGCCGAACGCCTCGCGGGCCGGGGTGGTCGCCGCGCTGGACGCCGCGCTCGGAGGCGGAGCGGGCGCGGCCTGGGGCGCGTTCCTCGACCGGGCGCGGGACGCCTGGGACCGGTCGAGACGCCCGCTCCTGGAGGAGCCGTTGCGCCCCGACTGGCAGGTGCTCGGCCGTGATCCGTATCCCGCGCCGCGGCAGCGTCGGCTGCTGCGGCCGGCCCGGCGGGCGGGCACGCTGGCGGAGATCGGCGCGTGGGAGCTGGCGGACCCCCGGCTGGCGGCCCTGCTCGACGGTTACGCCCTGTCGTACGGCCTGGACCCGCGCCGCGCACCGGCCGCCGCCGCCCTGCTGCCGTACATGGAGGAGACCTTCGGCAGCTGGTACGTCGAGGGCGGGATCCGGGCCCTGGCGCGGGCGGTGTACGAGCGGTGCCTGGCCCGGAAGGTGGAGTTCGCCCTGGGCCGCGAAGCGGCCCGGGTGGTCGAGAAGGGCGGCCGGGCGGCGGGCGTCGAGTTCACGGACGGCACGGTCGCGGAGGCCGAGCACGTGGTGCTGGGGGTCCCGCCGCGCCCCGGCCTGGTGCCCGGTCAGGCGCTGGGACCGGACGGGGACGGACCGGAACGGGGGCGGCTGGTGGAGCCGGGCCGGTTCGTGGTCATGCTGTCGCTGAAAGGCGCCCGGCCCGCGGACGCCGCGCACCGGACGGTGGTGCATCCGGCGGACGGCACGGCGGAGCAGGAAGCGGTGTTCGCCAGGCGGATCGCCGACCGGCCGACGGTGACGGTGCTGCGTCCGGACGACCCGACGACCCGCCCCGACGACGCGCACGAGGCGGTGACGCTGACGGCGACGGTCGCCCCGCACGGGACGGTGGACTGGACGGATCCGGCGACCCGCGCGCGCTTCGCCGACACCCTGATCGAGGCGGCTGGAGCGGTCATACCCGGCGTACGGGAGCGGATCATGCACGCCGAGGTGCGCACCCCGGCCGAGACGGCGGCCGACACGGGCGCCGAGGGCGGTTCGGTGCCCGGGCCCGCTCTGGCCGGGGCCCAGGGGGCGTACCTGCGTCCCGGCAACCGCACTCGGCTGCCGGGTCTCTACCTCGCGGGCGGCTGGTCGCATCCGGGCGGCGGGCTCGCCCATGCCGGGATGTCGGGGGCGCTGGTCGCGGGGCTGATCGTGGAGGGGGACAGGTTCCGGGGCTCCCAGTGACCCCGGGCGCCGCCTGTCGAGCCCGTCGTCGGCGGCGCCCCGGCGCTCAGTAGCGGTACTGCTCCCCGTCGTAGCCGTTGCCGTTGTGGTGGCCGTTCGGATACGGGGCGGGCTGCTCCGGGGGCACGGCCGGGTACTGCTCGCCCTCGCGCTGCTGCGGCACCCAGACACCGCCGGGCGGGGTCTCGGCGTACTGCTGCTGGGCGTACGGGTCGCCGTAGCCGTCGTACGGGGCGGGACCGCCCGCGGTACCGGTCCCGATGTAGGGGTCGGAGTACGCGGCGTACCGCTGCTGCCCGCCCGTGCCGTAGTCGTACGGCCCGGCGAAGGAGTTCTGGGCGCCCAGGGAGTCATGACCGGTCGAGAACGCGTCCTGACCGCTCGGGAACGCCGGGTGGCCGGCTGCGAACACGTCCTGATCGGTGGCGAACGCGGCGGCGGGGCCGGCCGGGAACGTGTCGTGGCCGGTCGAGAGGTCCTGGCCCGGCACCGGGTACGCGGCGGGGTCGATGCCGCCGTCGTACGCGGCGTACTGCGGCTGCAGCCGTGTCCGTGCCTGGTCGTCGAGGCCGCCGTCCCGTGCCGCGCGGGAGTGCTCGGAGTAGACGCCGTACTGGCCCGTGTCGTCGGGCAGCGGCTCCGGCGCGTAGACGGCGGCGGGCGAGGCATCGGCCATCGGCTGCGCGGGCACCTGCCCGTCCTGCGCCGCCTCCACGTCCGACACTTCGAGCGTGGGTGCCGCCCTGCGGCTGTTCCGGGCCTTCCCTCCCCTGCCGCCCCTCCCGCCGCGGCGGCGACGGCTCTCACCAGGGCTTCCCCCTATGGCCCAGCCGGTGGAGAAGCCGCGTCGGAAGGACAGCGTGACGTACGTCTGACCGATCGCGAACGCGATCGTGCCGACGACGATCACGAACCGCGACTGCATCAGGACGCCGATGATCACACAGAGGAAGCCGGCGAAGGCCAGCAGTCGCCAGCGCAGGCGCGCCTTGTACTGCAGGAGCACCTCGCCGAGCAGCCACAGCGCGACGATTCCGAACGCGATGTAGAGGACTGTCCAGCCCATGCCCGCCCCCTCCTACGGCCACCGCCCGGGTCGTGGCGGGTACGGCCGGTCACAACTGCTTGTGCAGTCCGAGATTCTCGTGGATCTCGAGCGTCGCGGTCGAGTTGTTGAGCGTGATGAAGTGCAGTCCGGGCACACCTTCGGAAAGCAGCCTCGCGCAGAACTCCGTTGCGAAGTCGATACCAATGGAGCGTACAGCCGCGGGATCGTCCTTGACCGCGAGGATCCGTTCTTTCAGCGACGAGGGGAAGGAGGCGTTGCTGAGCTGTGCGAACCGGTCGAGCTGTTTGACACTGGTCAGCGGCATGACCTCGGGAATGATCGGGGTTTCGCAACCCGCAGCGACCACCCGGTCACGCATCCGCACATAATCGTCGGGATTGAAGAACATCTGGGTGATCGCATAATCGGCACCGGCACGGCACTTGTCCACGAAATGCCGGATGTCGGTGTCCCAGTCGCTCGAACGCGGGTGCATCTCGGGAAATGCCGCGACCCCGACACAGAAATCACCGGATTCCTTGATGAGCCGGACCAGATCGGCTGCGTACCGCACGCCCCGCGGGTGCTCGACCCATTCACCCATCGGGTCGCCGGGCGGGTCCCCGCGCACGGCGAGGATGTTCCGGATCCCGGCGTCGGCGTACTGCCCGACCATGTTGCGCAGCTCGGCGACGGAGTGGTTGACCGCGGTGAGGTGCGCGACCGGGGTGAGGGTGGTGTCGGCGGCGATCTCCTGCGTGGCCTTGACCGTCCCCGCCCGGGTGGAGCCGCCGGCGCCGTACGTCACGGAGACGAAGCTCGGCCGCACCGCCTCGACGCGGCGCAGGGCGTTCCAGAGGTTGCGTTCACCCTTCTCGGTCTTGGGCGCCCAGAACTCGAAGGAGTACGAAGGCTTGCCGGTCGCGAGGAGTTCACGAACCGTGGGCGCGTGATCCGTCCTGGTGGTAGGTGTGCCAAGGGCCATATGGGCAGGTTAACCAGAGCGCGCGGACCGCAGGACCAGACCAGCGCTAAATGTCCGGATTGAACGTTTCTTTGTCCATCCTTCGGACATTCGGCCGTCCACGCTCCGGCACGGTCCCGGACCGCGCCCCGATACTCCCCGGACCGCGTCCGGCACGGGGCCCGGTCACGCCTCCGCGCGGGCCCGGATCCTTCCGGCGAGGTCGGCGGTGGCCGCCGCGGGGTCGTCGGCCTCGGTGATCGCCCGCACGACGACCACCCGGCGCGCCCCGGCGTCCAGCACCTCGTCGAGATTGCCCGCGTCGATCCCGCCGATGGCGAACCAGGGGCGCCGGGTGCCGAGCGAGGCCGCGTACCGCACGAGGCCGAGACCCGGCGCGGGCCGGCCGGGCTTGGTCGGGGTGGGCCAGCAGGGGCCGGTGCAGAAGTAGTCGACTCCGGGCTGGGCCACGGCCGCGTCGACCTCGGACCGGGCGTGGGTGGAGCGGCCGATCAGCACGTCGTCGCCGAGGACGGCACGGGCCGCGGGGACCGGAAGGTCGCCCTGGCCGAGGTGGAGCACGTCGCAGCGGATGGCGTGGGCGACGTCGGCCCGGTCGTTCACCGCGAGGAGCTTGCCGTGGCGCGCGCAGGCGTCGGCGAGGACCGCGAGGTGTTCGAGCTCCTCGGCGGCCTCCATGCCCTTGTCGCGCAGCTGGACGATGTCGACTCCGGCGGCGAGGACGGCGTCGAGGAAGGCCGGAAGGTCTCCCTGGCGCCTGCGGGCGTCCGTGCACAGGTAGAGCCGGGCGTCGGACAGCTGCGCGCGAGGCGTGGGCATGGTGCGGTTCCCCCGGAAGAGCGTGAGCGGTGATGAGAGCGGCTCGGGGTGGGGGGCCGGGGGGCCCCCCCCCCCCCCCCCACCACACCCCCCCCCCCCCCGCCCCCCCCCAAAACCCCCGAGCCCCCACATAGCTACAATACAGGGGGGGGGGGGGCCCGC